>JAKAFQ010000140.1 GCA_021817875.1 Pseudomonadota bacterium | reverse complement strand
ATCGCGCGCGACCTCCGCCCCGTCCCACCACCCCGTCTCGATCCGCTCGGGCTCGCTCGCCAGATGCAGCCGGCCGCGGTATCTCGGCAGGCCGTCATGCTCGGTGAGCCGGCGCGGCGCGGGCAGCAGCCAGAGGGGGCGGCAGGGACGAGTCGCCGGGCGAGGCGCCCCCGGACGGGACTCGAGGGCGCGGGAGCCTGCCGCCCGGGGCGCCTCGCACGGCGATTCATCCGGACGAACCTCGGGCTCCCTCACCCGCCAGGCGGCTTCCGGCCGGTGATCCTCCACGCACGCAAGCCCCTGGACCGCTGCATCGCCCAGGCGGGCGCGCAGCCGCTCGATGAGCGGTGACGGACACGCCTCGCCCGCGCCCCCCTGCTCGCCGGGCGACCACAGCCCGCCGGACGGCAGGACACGCGGCACCGGGAACCCCGAGCGCAGCTCACAGGCGTGTACCGGAGCCGGCAGAGACAGTGTCATGAAGCGCTCGCGGAGCAGCTCCGCGAGCCGTCCCGCATCGGCAAGCGGCGCGGCCAGCCGCAGCATGCTGCGGCTGGATGGATGGCCGCGATGCCACAGGCGGCACTCGAGCTGCAACACCCCGCACTGACGCGCCTCGAGAAACCGCTCGAGCGCCTCGAGCAGCGGGCCGAGCGCCTCGAGCAGCGCCGCGTGACCGTCCAACTCGCAGGACAGCTCGCGGCGGCGGCGGAAGCGCGCACGCATCTGGAACCGTTGCCGCGGATCGCCCGCGCGCCCCATCAGCCGATCGAGCTCGGCGAGCGACTCGACCCCGAATCGCTGCGCAAAGCCCGCGCGGGGCAGCCGCAGCGCCTGGCCGATGCTGCGCACCCCGATCGCCGCCAGGCGCTCGAGGCGCCGCGGCGGCCAGCGCAGCGCCGCGAGCGGCAGGGGCGAGAGCGAGCCGGCGAGCTGCGCCGGATCCAACACGATGAGGGCGCGGCCGGCGCGCGCGGCGGTCAATGCGCCCAGCGGTGTCGGGGCAAACGCCAGCGTGCTCCGCAGACCGCAGCGCGAGCATTCCAGCTCCATCTCGCGCCGCAGACCATCCACCCCGCCGAACAGCTGCAGGCTTCCCCTCACCTCCAGCAGCAGCCCGTCGGGCGGCGCCAGACTGACGCGCGGGGTGAGCCGCTGCGCGAGCGCGGCGAGACGTCTGAGCGCCGGAGGAGACTGCGATCCGCCCGGGCCCGCGCCGGCCGGCACCTGCACAGCCAGCCACAGCTCGGCGGGCGCTGCCGCCGGCGGGGCCGGCTGAGGTGGCGCAACGCTCTGCAGCGGCGCTGCCGGCAAGAGGCGCCCCGGGGTCTCAGGCGCGAACAGGTCTGCGGTGGGGGACGCCCTCATCCGATGTTCAACTCCGAGCGTCTTGCGGCCATCGCAGGTCGATCCTCCCTCGTGCGCCACCGCGGCTCTTCAGGAGCCTGACCCGCACGCCGCCGGCCAGCGGCTCGACGACCATCCGCAGAACCGCCGGCGAGGCGTCCTGAGCGGCCCGGAACGGCCGGAACAACACCCCGAGCGTGCTGCCGCGCTGCGCGGCGAGCTGCAGGCGGCGGATCTGCCGGGGCCGCAGCGGCCCTGCCCAGGCGAAAGCGATATCGCACACCCCGGAGCCCAGCGCCTGCTCGAAGGCCCACAGCGAAGGCGGCCGAGACCCGGCGCGGGAGGTGCGCACGATGAGCAGCCGCTCCAGAGCGATGCCCCAGGTCTCGAGCGCGGGCGCGAACGGCTGCAGAGGCGGCGCCACCCACGCGCACCAGCGCGCATCCGGGCGACGCGTCACGGCCGCGAGCGCCGGCATGAGCAGCGTCAGCTCCCCCATCCCGAGACGGGAGGCGAGGAGCTCGATCAAGCCGCTGCGGGGCCAGCCCCCGCCGGGCAATCCCGCATCGAGGATCGGGAAACCGGTCGGCCAGACCGGCGTGCGGGCTGCGCCGCCGGCGCGCCAGATGTCCGGATGGCGCAACAGGCGGGCCAGCTCCTGAGGCCGATCCCCCTGTGGAGGACGCGCCTCGCCGTACGCTGAGAAATCGGCGGACACGGGAAAACTCGTCGGACGAAAACCTCTCACACCCCCGCCGCTTGCGGGGGCGTCCGCCTCACACCCGAATCGGCGCCCTCACATCAGTCCGTGACTCTTCCCGCGGCGCAGCACCCCGACCACGATGCCCTCGATGAGCAGGTCGTGCTCCCTCAGGTCGACCCGGATGGGCTCGAAGTCACTGTTCTCCGGCAACAGCCAGACGATGGAGCCTTCCTGGCGGTAACGCTTCACCGTGACCTCGTTCTCCAGCCGCGCCACGACGATCTGACGGCTGCGCACCTCGGGGGTGCGATGGACCGCGACCAGATCCCCATCGAGAATGCCGGCGTCCTTCATGCTCATGCCGGTCACCTTGAGCAGGTAGTGGGGACGCGGTTGAAACAGGCCGGGATCGATCTGCAGCCGCGCCTCGATGTTCTCTTCCGAGAAGATCGGTTTGCCGGCGGCGACCCGCCCGATCAGCGGCAGGACCATCTGCTCGCGGATGGTGTCCTTGAGCTGGATACCGCGCGAGGCTCCCGGCACCAGCGCGATGACCCCCTTGCGGGCCAGGGCGCGCAGATGATCCTCGGCGGCATTGGGAGAGCGGAAACCGAGCTCGCGGGCGATCTCGGCCCGGGTGGGGGGCATGCCCGAATGGGTGATGAAACGCTGGATGAGACGCAGAACCTGCATCTGGCGAGGAGTCAGGTCAGACATCGCGCACACCTGTTCGCTTATCCAATGCTGTGATTATATCCATATTTTGACGTGCCGCAAGCTTCCCGGACTTCTCTTCATTTCTTCCGTCTTTCTTCCCCTTCGCAGGTCCGCGGGGGGCTCGACCCGCAACAGCGTCGGAATCAAAACTCGATCATGACGCGATCCGGTTGATTGACATCGCAGGCCGAATCATCGCCTGCGGCGATTCCATTCAGCCTGCATTCATCCGTTCTTCTTTAATTTGTCACCTTGCGTGACCGGGCAACCCGCCGGGCGTTTTTTCACGGGCAGGACGGCAAAATGAAGCGAGCCAGGGTTGCATTCCGATGGCAAATTTGTTGGACTTGCGAACTTGCGCCTGGAGCATTCCAGCGCGGATCGCTTGTCTCTTTCAAGATTTCCTGAATCAACAACCCCAAGGGGACTTTATGAAGTACGCGAGCGTGTTGAAGGTGGCTGCCGTCGCGGCGGCCGTGGTCGGTCTCGCCGGCTGCCAGAATCTGACTCCTATCAAGAGTGATATCGCCAACCTGAAGTCGCAGGTCGCTCAGCTGCAGTCGCAGGTGTCGGCGAACCAGAGCGCCGCCAGCAAGGCCGAGAGCGACGCGCAGTCCGCTGCTCAGAAGGCTGACGCTGCCCAGAGCACCGCGAACCAGGCGCTGGCGCTGGCGCAGTCGAACCAGTCGGCCATCAACGCCACCAACGAGAAAATCGACCGCATGTTCAAGCGCTCGATCTCCAAGTAAAAGCGGATCCGCTCTTATGGAAACGCCGCCTCCGGGCGGCGTTTTTTTTCGATTCCGTCTAATACCGCAGCAGCGCCGAGCCCCAGGTGAATCCGCCGCCGAAGGCCTCGAGCAGCAGCAACTGCCCGCGCCTGATCCTGCCGGCGCGCACCGCCGCATCGAGTGCGAGCGGCACGGAAGCCGCGGAGGTATTGCCGTGGTCCTGCACGGTGGTGATCACCCGCTCCATCGGCAGATCGATCCGGCGCGCCGTGGCCTGGATGATGCGCAGATTGGCCTGGTGCGGCACCAGCCAGTCGAGGGCGGAACGCTCGATCCCGTTGGCGGCGAGAGTCTCCTCGATGGCCTTGCCGAGCGTCCCCACCGCCACCTTGAACACCTCGTTGCCGCTCATGGCAATGGTCCGGCGGACTTTGCTCAGGTCCATCCCTCCGCCGCAGTAGAGCAGGTCCTTGTACGCACCGTCGGCGTGCAGATGGGTCGAGAAGATCCCCGGAGCCTCCGCCGGCTCGAGCACGACGGCGCCGGCGCCATCGCCGAACAGTATCGCGGTGGAGCGGTCATTCCAGTCCACGATCCTGGAGAGCGTCTCGGCGCCGATCACCAGCGCGTGCTTCGCCTCACCGGCGCGCACGAACTTGTCCGCGATCGACAGCGCGTACATGAAACCGCTGCATGCGGTCTCGACGCTGAAAGCCGCCACACCGCGGCATCCGAGCCGCGCCTGCAGCAGCACGCCGCAGTTGGGAAAAACCATGTCGGGAGTCGTGGTGCCGAAGGCGATGAAATCGACCTCCCCGGGCGCGAGGCCGGCGGCATCCAGGGCGGCGCGCGCGGCCTGTTCCGCCAGGTCGACGGTGGTCTGCCCGTCGGCGGCGATGTGCCGCCGCTCGATGCCGGTGCGCTCCCGGATCCATTGGTCGCTCGTGTCGACCATTTTCTCGAGATCGAAATTGCTCAGGACCTTCTCGGGCAGATACGAGCCGGTCCCGGCGATGCGCGAGAAAACCGCCGGCTGCGCTGCCCGGCGCGGGGCGGCCGCCGTGCCGCCGGCGCGGGCCTCAGGTTGGGTCGAGCAATGAGTCAAGATAGGGAACTCCCGATGGCGCGCGGCGTCGCCAGCGCCTGTGCAATGTGCCCGGTCAGGCCACCGCGCGCGGCGCGCGCCGCGGTGAGCACCGCCCTGGAGAAAGCGACTCCGTCGGCTCCGCCGTGGCTTTTTACCACGATACCGGCCAGGCCGACCATGCAGGCGCCGTTGTAGCGGCGCGGATCGAGGCTCTCGCGGACCCGCCCGAGCACCCGGTATGCGGCCAGACCCGCCAGGCGGTCGAGCCAGGAAGCGCGGAATTCGCGGCGCATGCGCGCGGCGATCAGCGCCGCGAGGCCCTCCATGGTCTTCAGCGCCACGTTGCCCGTGAACCCGTCGGTCACCACCACGTCGACATCGCCGGAAAAGATGTCATCGCCCTCCACGAATCCCACGTAGTTCAGACCGCTCGCGAGCAGCAGCACGTGCGCCGCCTGCACCAGCTCGTGCCCCTTGATGTCCTCCTCGCCGATGTTGAGCAGTCCGATGCGCGGCGAGGCAACACCGTAGACGTCCCGGGCGATGATCGCGCCCATGGTGGCGAACTGCGCCAGCTGCTCCGGGCTCGCCTTGGTGTTGGCGCCGAGGTCGAGCATGTGCGTATGGCCGTGCGCGGCCGGGATCGCCGAGATGATCGCGGCCCGCTCCACCCCCGGAAGCGTCCTCAACACGAAGTGCCCGATGGCGGTGAGCGCCCCGGTGTTGCCGGCGCTGACGCAGGCCTGCGCCCGGCCGCTCTTGACGAGTTCGACGGCGATGCGCATGGAGGAGTGCTTCTTGCGGCGCACCGCCTCGCGCGGCTGCTCGCTCATGCCCACCACCTGGGTGGCCGGCACGATCGTGACCCGCCCGCGCAGCCGCGCCGGACAGTCCGCGAGCTGCGCGCCGATCAGCTCACCGTCGCCGACCAGCAGCGCCTGCAGCTGCGCGTCCTCGGCGAGCGCCGCGAACGCGCCGGCGATGTGCTCGCGCGGCGCACGATCGCCGCTCATCACGTCGATGGCGATCGGCAACACGGGCGCGCCGCTGAGCGTTATTCCTGCTCGCCTTCGCTCGCCTTCTCGAGCACGCGGCGGCCGCGGTAGAAACCGTCGGGCGTGATGCAGTGGCGCAGATGGGTCTCGCCGGACTGCGGATCGGTCGACAGCGCCGGCGCGCTGAGCCGGTCGTGGGAACGGTGCATGCCGCGCTTCGACGCGGTCTTGCGGCTTTTCTGAACGGGCATAATGTCCTCGATACGCGCAACGCGCGCGATTATTTGTGACTCAACAACTCACCCAGCCGCGCGAACGGCCGCGCCGCAGCCGGCTCGTCCGCCGCCTGCGGGCCGGACGGCTCGCCCGGGGCCGCGCAGTCGGCGCTCTCGTGCAGCGGCACGATCGGCAGCGTCAGCAACAGCTCCTCTTCGACCAGGTCCGCGATGCGGATGCGTCCATCCGGCGCGAGCACCGGCTCGAGCTCCTCGGGCAGGGCGCCCGCTTCGGCGGCCGACGCAACCAGCGCCACGCGGACCGTGCTGCGCACCGGCCAGCGCATCGGTTGCATGCAGCGCTGACAGCGCAGCATCGCCTCACCCTGCAGTGACAGATCCGCCACGGCGATGCCGGACTGGCGTCTGAACCGCACCGCGCCCCGCACACTGCCGCCGGTCGGCTCGATCCGCGGGCCCAGGCGCGGCAAGGCCGCCAGCGGCAGGTCGAAGTCGACTTCTGCGCCGTCCCGGCACAGCCGGTCGATCGCGAGCGGCTTTGACCCGGGCGGCGGCATGGGGCGCGTATAATAGGTATCGGGTATCGGCAAGTCAAAGTCCCGCGGATGTTTCAAGTCCTTGTTTCGTTTTCATGCCTGAGCTGATTCTCGCCTCGACCTCGCCCTACCGCCGCGGCCTGCTCGAGCGGCTGCACCTGCCGTTCACGGCCGTCGCGCCCCGGGTCGCCGAAGATCCCCTCGAGGGGGAGCTGCCGGCCGACCGCGCCCTGCGGCTGTCGATCGCCAAGGCGCAGGCGGTCGCCGCGCACCATCCGCAGGCGGTGGTGATCGGCAGCGACCAGGTGGCCTGCGCCGGTCACCAGGTGCTCGAGAAGCCCGGCGATGCGGCGCGCTGTCGCGCCCAGCTCGCCGCGGCGAGTGGCGCCAGTGTGCGCTTTCACACCGGGTGCGCCTTGATCGGCCTCAATGCCGGTATCCGCCTGGTGCACCTCGACACCACGACGGTGTTCTTCCGTGCGCTGCGCGAGCCGGAGATCGAGCGTTACGTGCAGCGGGAGCGGCCCTTCGACTGCGCCGGCGGTTTCCGGGCCGAGGGGCTCGGCATCTCGCTGTTCGAGAGCATCGAGAGCGTCGATCCGACGGCGCTCATCGGGCTGCCGCTCATCTGGCTCTCGGGCGCGCTGCGGCGCGCGGGCTTCGTGCTGCCCTAGGCGCCTCGCGCCGGCCGGGCGGACGCTCCGACGTCAGGCGATCGAGCAGGCTCGCGAGCTCCGCCGGAAGCGGCGCGCTCGCGCTGAAGGGGCCGCCCCGGGGCCACTCGAAGCTCATGCTGTGCGCGTGCAGGAACATCCTCCCGAGCCCGAGCGCCCGCAGCTGCGCGTTGAACCCGGCATCCCCGTATTTTTCATCGCCGGCGACCCGGTGGCCTGCGTGGGCGGCATGCACCCGGATCTGGTGGGTTCGGCCGGTATGCAGCGTGACTTCCACCAGTGTCGCGCGCTTGCCGAAGAATTGAACCGGCCGGAAATCGCTCACCGACGCCTTGCCCGAGGCGTCGACCCTCACGGTGCGCTCGCCCCCGAGCCGCGTATCGGTGCGCAAGGGCGCATCGATACGCTTGCGCCCGAGGTCCCACCGGCCGGCGAGCAGCGCCAGGTAGCGCTTCTCACACTGGCCCTCCCGCAGCAACGCATGCACGGTGCGCAGCGCCGCGGGCGTGCGGGCCACCAACAGGCAGCCGCTGGTGTCCCGATCGAGCCGGTGGACGAGCTCCAGGGACTCGGCCGGGCGCAGGGCTCGCAAAGCCTCGATGACGCCGAAGCTGATGCCGCTGCCGCCGTGTACCGCGATCCCGGCCGGCTTATCGAGCACGAGCAGCCGCTCGTCCTCCTGGACGATGGCCTGCCGCACCGTCTCGAGCAGGCTGCCCGAGGGGCCCCGCACCGGCGCTCGATCGCTTTCGGCGCTCGGGCGCAGCGGCGGGATCCTGACGCGGTCACGCGCCGTCAGGCGTGCTTCGGGGGTGGCGCGATGGCCATTGATCCGCACTTCTCCCTTGCGGATGATGCGGAAAATCCGTGTGCGTGGCACGCCGCCGAGGTGCCGGGCGAGATACCGGTCGAGTCGCTGCCCGGCATCCTCTTCCGCCACGTCGAGGTAGCGAACTTGTGCCCGATTTGGGGTCATCTCCTGAGACACCGCATTTTTCCGCGTAAGACGCTGTTTCTACAGCAATCCTTGCAGTATACTCGCGTTGCCGTCCGCACTATCAGGACGCGCCAATGGTTGGCGGCGCACTGCGCCGCGTTTTAGTTGGACCTCCGTGCAGAGGCCATCGTATCGGGCCGACAAGATCGTGCAGCCGGCGTCGAACCGCTTTGCCGGTTCCGCGGGCCGCGCCTCCGGTTGAGACCATCGAAGGATTTCCGGCACCCGCCCCATGAAGTGGCGTGCATCGTGAATATCGAGACTCGGGCGCTTGCGCCGGGTTCGAGGAATCTTCGCCGCCGCAGTGCGTCCGCGCCGCGGCCTCCCGTCTGCTTGCCGGCCTCTCACCGTACAGTAGGGGCACATGAAGAGAATGCTCGTGAATGCGACTCAGGAAGAGGAACTGCGGGTCGCGCTGGTTGATGGACAGAAACTGTTTGATCTGAGCATCGAAATTCCCTCCCGGGAACAGAAGAAAGCCAACGTCTACAAGGGCCGGATCTCCCGCGTCGAACCCTCCCTGGAAGCCTGTTTCGTCGATTACGGCGGCCAGCGCCACGGCTTCCTGCCGCTGAAGGAAGTCTCCCGCGATTATTTCCGCCAGCCGCCCCAGGGCGGCCGGCTGAACATCCGCGAACTGCTGAACGAAGGCCAGGAGCTGATCGTTCAGGTGGAAAAGGAGGAACGCGGCAACAAGGGCGCCGCACTCACCACCTTCGTCAGCCTCGCCGGGCGCTTCCTCGTGCTGATGCCGAACAACCCCCGCGCCGGCGGAGTCTCGCGCCGCATCGAGGGCGAGGACCGCGACCAGATGCGCGAGGTGATGAACCAGCTGCGCATCCCCGAGGGCATGGGCGCCATCGTGCGCACGGCCGGGGTCGGCCGCAGCGCCGAGGAGCTGCAATGGGACCTCGACAA
>JAKAFQ010000139.1 GCA_021817875.1 Pseudomonadota bacterium | reverse complement strand
CGGCAGGAAGGCCGGCAGCCGCAGCTCGACCTCGGTGGCCGCCGCCAGCGGCTTCTCGAGGTCCGGCTCGCGCCCGGCCTTCAGCGCCGCCACCGCCTCCTCGAGCAGATCGAGGTACATCGCCAGGCCGATTTCCGACATCTGGCCGCTCTGCTGCTCGCCGAGCAGCTCTCCGGCGCCGCGGATCTCGAGGTCATGGGTCGCGAGCGCAAAGCCCGCGCCGAGCTCCTCCATCGACTCGATCGCATCGAGCCGCTTGGCCGCATCGTCGCTCAGCGCCCGCCGCGCCGGGGCGATCAGGTAGGCATAGGCCCGGTGGTGCGAGCGCCCGACCCGCCCGCGCAGCTGGTGCAGCTGCGCGAGCCCCATGTGATCGGCGCGGTTGATGATGATGGTGTTGGCCGTGGGCACGTCGATGCCGCTTTCGATGATGGTGGTGCACAGCAGCAGGTCGAAGCGCCGGTGGTAGAAGTCCACCATCAGCTGTTCCAGCTCGCGCTCGCGCATCTGGCCGTGCCCGATGCGCAGGCTCGCCTCGGGAACCAGCCGCTGGACCTCGGCGGCGATCTTCTCGATGGTGCGGATCTCGTTGTGCACGAAGTAGATCTGTCCGCCGCGGCGCAGCTCGCGCAGCACCGCTTCGCGCAGCGTCGGGCCGTGCCACTCGATGACGAAGGTCTTGATGGCCAGCCGCTCCGCCGGCGGCGTGGTGATCAGCGACAGGTCGCGCAGACCCCCGAGCGCCATGTTGAGGGTGCGCGGGATCGGTGTGGCGGTGAGCGTCAGCACGTGCACATTGGCGCGCAGCGCCTGCAGCCGTTCCTTGTCGCGCACTCCGAAGCGCTGTTCCTCGTCGACGATCAACAGGCCGAGATCCTTGAAGCGTGCGTGGGCGTGCAACAGCCGGTGGGTGGCGATCACGATGTCGACCGTGCCGCGCTCGATCCCCTCGAGCGTGACGCGGGTCTCGCGGGCATTGCCGAAACGCGACAGCCCTTCGATGCGCACCGGCCAGTCCGCGAAGCGGTCGCGGAAGTTGGTGAGGTGTTGCTGCGCGAGCAGCGTGGTCGGGGCGAGCACCGCGACCTGCCGGCCGGCCTGCACGGCGGCAAAGGCGGCGCGCATGGCGACTTCCGTCTTGCCGAACCCGACGTCGCCGCACACGATCCGGTCCATGGGCCGGTCGCTGGCGAGATCGGCGAGCACCTGGCGGATCGCTTCCCGCTGGTCGTCGGTCTCCTCGAAGGGAAACGCTTCGGCGAACGTGCGGTAGTCGGCCTCGTGCAGCGGGAGCTTCAGGCCCGGCTGGGCCTTGCGGCGCGCATACAGGTCGAGCAGCTCCGCGGCCACGTCCCGGATCTGCTCGACGGCGCGCCGGCGCGCCTTGCTCCACTGATCGGTGCCGAGCTTGTGCAGCGGGGCGCTCTCGGGGGCCGCGCCGGTGTAGCGCGCGACCAGGTGCAGGGCATGGACCGGCACATAGACGCGGTCACCGCCCTGATATTCGAGCACCAGGTATTCTCCCGGCTGGCCCGCGACCTCCATGGGCTGCAGCCCGACGTAGCGGCCGACCCCGTACTCTTCATGGACCACGGGTGCGCCGCGGGTGAGATCCTGCAGATCGCGCAGGATGGCCTCGGGATCGGCGGCGGCGCGGGCGCGGCGGCGTTCCTGGCGGGCGCGTGCCCCGAACAGCTGCGCCTCGGCGATCACCGCCAGCGGCGGCTCGCTCAGCCACAGCCCGCTCAGGTCGGCCGCCACGCACAGCCCGAGCGGCTCGGAGCCGGCCAGAAACTCCTCCCATCCGGTCACGACGTGCACGCCGTGGCCGTGGGCGCGCAGCAGCTCCTGCAGCACCTCGCGCCGGCCGGGAGAATCGGCGGCGATCAACGCCCGGCCGCCGAACGCGCCGAGGAACGCTTCGAGTGCGGCCAGCGGCCGTTCGGCCCGCATGTCGATCCGCAGCGCCTGCGGGGCGAGCGCGGGAAACGTGCGCCGGGTGGCATCGTCGGGCGCGGCGGCCGGCGAGGCCTCGAGGGTGATGGAGGCGAACCGCTGGAGTTGTGCGCCGAGCGAGGTCGGATCGAGGAACAGCTCGGCCGGCGAGAGCACCGGCCGCTCCAGGTCGTGCCGGCGGTCCTCGTAGCGCGTCTCGATGTCCCGCCAGGCGCTCTCGAGGGCCTCGGGCAGCGCCGCATCGCGCACGATCACCGCGTTGGCCGGCAGATAATCGAGCAGGGTCGCCGTGGTCTCGAAGAACAGCGGCAGGTAGAACTCCACACCCGCCGGCGCCAGGCCCTCGCTCACCCCGCGGTAGACGGCCGAGCGGGTCGGATCGCCCTCGAAGCGGCTGCGGAACCGGCCGCGGAACGTCCGGATCGCTTCCGCATCGAGCGGCATCTCGCGCGCCGGCAGCAGCCGTACGCGCTCGATCGTCTCCAGCGAGCGCTGCGAGTCGGGATCGAACCGGCGGATGGTCTCGATCTGCTCATCGAACAGGTCGATGCGCAGCGGCTGCTCGGCGCCCATGGGAAACACATCGAACAGCGAGCCGCGCACCGCGAATTCCCCCGGGCTGGTGACCTGGCTGACGCTCGCGTAGCCGGCGTCGGCGAGGCGCTGGCGGAACGGCTCGAGCTCGAGTGTCTCGCCGCGGGCGAGCTGGAAGGCGCGCGCCTGCACGTACTGTTTGGGAGGCAGCCGCTGCATCAGCGTGTCGGCCGCCACGATCAGGCAGCCCTGTCGGGTCTGCGGCAGCTCGTACAGGGTGCGCAGGCGCTGCGAGACGATGTCCGGGTGCGGCGAGAACAGGTCGTAGGGCAGCACTTCCCAGTCGGGGAAGGCGAGCGCCGTGAGCCGCTCGCCGGCGAAGAAGGCGAGCTCGGCGCTCAGCCGCGCGAGCTCGCGGGCGGCATCGACCACCACGACGTACAGTTTCTGGTCGGCGCGCGTGGCCTCGGCGAGCGCCAGCGCGGCGGCGCTGCCGTGAAGGTGGTGCCAGTGCAGGTGCCGCCGGGTGGGATTCGGGACGGGCGGATCCAGGGCGACTCGGATCAGCCCATGCGCTCGGACTGTCAAACGGCGACCGGGACTTCCGTGATCTGCAGACGCGGGGCGGCGGGTACGCAGTAGATGTCGATCGCGCCGGAGCGGCCCCGAAGCTGCATCGGCGGCAGCGCCAGGGCGCCGACCTCGAACCCGAGGGCGTCGAGGGACAGTTTGAGCGCACGGGAAAAGAGCATCTCGCCGGCGCGGGCGCGCTGGCAGAGCCGGGCGGCCACGTTCACCGTGTCGCCGATCAGGGTATAGCTCATGTAGGAGCTCGAGCCGATATTGCCGGCGACCACGTCCCCTTCGTTGATGCCGATGCCGAGGCCGGCCTCGACCCCGTAACGCTCTCGCCAGGTGCCGGCGAGCATCGCGAAGCTGTGCAGCATGTCCTGGGCGGCACGCACCGCGCGGCTGGCGCTGTCGGGCTGCTCGAGCGGCACGCCGAAGCCGAGCATGATGCAATCGCCGGCCATGTGGAAGACCGTGCCGTCGTGGCGCAGCGTGATCTCGGTGAGCAGCGAGAAATACTCGTTGAGCAGCGGCACGACCTGCCGGGCCTCGAGCCGCTCGGACAGGCTCGTGAAGCCTCGCAGGTCGGCGAACAGCACCACGGCGTGGGCGCGCAGATCGTCCGCGGACAACAGCGTTTCGCGCAGCTGCACGTCCTCGAGGATTTTCTCGGCGAGGGTGGGGGAGACGTAGCGCAGCACCGCGCGCCGCAGTACTTCTTCCCGACGTCGGACCTCGGCCTCGAGGTGCGCCTGGGCCAGCTTGCGCCGGACGGCGCCGGCCTGAACCAGCTCCTCGATTTTGATCGATGATTCAACGGCCAAGAAAGCCTTCCCGATCTTCTTCTGTTAAACACAAGGGTACCATAATCCACCCCGCCCCACGTCGGCACACGGCGACAGGATGAGGCGTCCGATGGCATTTACCTTAACGGCTGGACTCGCCGCGAACTTGAGCGGATGAGACACGGATCACGCCGCCGCGGGGGGGGCGGCGAGCCGGTGAGGCAGCGGTGAGGCTAGCCGGGAGCGTGCACGACGGAGTGCACGACGCGGGTGAACTCGAAATACACCGAGAAGTGGGCGTAATCCCAGCGCGTGATCGGCGGCTCGCCCACGGCGGGGTAGCGCCGCTCGGGTGCGCCGAATCGCGCTTCGACCTGCCGCATGGTCGCGCCGCGGTGCGGCCGGGCGATCGAGGAGGGCGCGACCATGAGGCGCCCGCCGACTACGATGGTTTCGGCCGATGCCACGGCGACTGCGCCGCCGAGCAGCAGCAGCGCCAGGAGAGTTCGTGCACGCATGAGCGGACCTCCTCGAGCACCCGACTATACACCCGGGCCCTGCGCCCGCCGCCCCCGCCGCGCGTCGGGGACGGATTCTGTGACGCCGCTCAAGGGGCGGGCGGCGGCATGACTATGGTTAAATGCGCGCAATGTTTCATCCGCTGTCGCTGTTCGTGGGATGGCGCTACGTGCGCGCCCGGTCCCACAAGTTCTTCGTGTCATTCATCACCTGGACCTCGCTCGCCGGGGTGTGCGTCGGCGTCGCGGCCCTGATCGTCATTCTGTCGGTGATGAACGGTTTCGAGCACGACCTGCGACAGCGGCTGCTGTCGCTCGATGCCGATGCCCGGGTCATGATGAGCCCTCCCGGGCCCTCGGCCGGGGCGGCCGGGGCGGCGCGCTGGAGGGCCGCCGAGCGGCTGATCCGGGCAAGTCCGGGCGTGACCGGGGTGGCCCCCTTTGCGCAGATCCAGGCGCTCGCGGTGCGCACGCCGCAGATGCTGCCGGTGCTGCTGCGCGGCATCGACCCGGCGGCCGAGCCCTCGGTCAGCCGGCTGAGCGGCGCGCTGACGGCGGGCCGGCTCTCGGACCTCACGAGCGGCTCGGATCGGGTGATCATCGGCGAGGTGATCGCCGAGCAGCTCGGCATCGAGCCCGGAGACCGGCTGACGCTGCTCATCCCGGCCGTCACGGCCGGCGGGCTGCCGGTGCCGCAGCTGCGCCGGTTCAAGGTGGCCGGCGTGTTCTCGGTGGGGCTGGCGCAGGATGACGCCTCGCTGGTGTACGCCAACATCGGGGACGTGCGCGCGCTGCTGCCGCCGGGCGGTCTCGATCAGGGACTGCGCGTGCGCTACCGCGACGCTCTGGATGCGCCGCAGATCTCGGCAGGGCTGCGCTCGCGTCTGCCCGGGGGCTTCCGGGTCATCGACTGGACGCAGGACAATGCCGCGTACTTCCGCGCCATCCGCATCGAGAAGACCATGATGTCGCTCATTCTGCTGCTGATCGTGGCGGTCTCGGCCTTCAATCTCGTCGCCATGCTGGTCATGGTAGTGAACGACAAGCGCACCGACATCGCCATCCTGCGCACCTTCGGTGCCTCGCCGCGGCGGGTGCTCGGCATCTTTCTCATCCAGGGCCTGACGATCGGCTGGCTCGGCGTGGCCCTCGGCGTGGCGCTCGGGCTGACCCTCGCGTGGCACGTGACGCCCATCGTGAACTTCCTGCAGAGCACCTTCGGCTTCCAGATCTTCAACGCCAACGTGTACTACATCACCACCATCCCATCGGTCGTGAAGTGGACCAACGTCGCGGCGATCGGCCTCGCGGCGCTGCTGCTTACCGCGGCGGCCACGGTCTATCCGGCGGTGCGCGCCGCGCGCACCTCGCCGGCCGAAGCGCTGCGCTACGAGTAGCCGCCCGATGCGCACCCGCTACGAGTGGCTGATCGGCACGCGCTACCTGCGCTCGACGCATCGACGCGGATTCGTATCGTTCGTGGCGCTGATGTCGGTGTGCGGCCTGGCGCTCGGGGTGGCGACGCTCATCGTGGTGCTCTCGGTGATGAACGGTTTCGGCCGCGAGCTGCGCAGCCGGATCCTGAGCGTGACTTCCGATGCGACCATCATGGGCCTGCAGGGCCGCATCGGCGACTGGCAGGCCGTGCAGCGGCGGGTCGAGCGCGAGCCGCACGTGCGGGTCGCCGCTCCCTACATCGAGCAGCAGGCCATGCTCTCCCACGGCGAGCGCATCGCGGGCGCGACGGTGCGCGGGGTGCTGCCGGCGCAGGAGATCCGCGTCACGGCGCTGGCGCGCCATCTGGCAGCGGGCCGTCTCGATGCGTTGCGCCCGGGCCGGTACCGGGTGATTCTCGGGGTGGACCTGGCACGGGCGCTCGGGGTGCGGGTGGGCCAGTCGGTGGTGTTGATCGCTCCCGAGGGCATCGCCACTCCCGCCGGGCTCGTGCCGCGGATGCGCCGTTTCAGGGTGGCCGGTCTGTTTCACTCCGGCATGTACGAATACGACCGGCAGCTGGCGCTGGTCAATATGACGGACGCGGCGAGACTGTTCGGCTTGGGGGCCGACCAGGTCACCGGTCTGCGCCTGAAGCTCGATGACCCGTGGCGGGCCCCGCAGGTGGTGCGCAAAGTCGCCTACGACCTCGGCGGAGCCGGCTACTACGTGAGCGACTGGACGGACAAGCACGCCAACTTCTTCCGTTCCATCGAGATCACCAAGTCGATGATGTTCGTGATCCTCTCGATGATCGTGGCGGTGGCGGCGTTCAATATCGTCGCCACGCTGGTCATGATCGTGAAGGAGAAGCAGTCCGACATCGCGATCCTGCGCACCTTCGGCGCCGGACCCGCCAACGTGCTGGCGATTTTCGCCGTGCAGGGTGTGCTGATCGGGCTCGCCGGGACGGCGCTCGGGGCGGGGCTCGGGGTGCTGATCTCGATGCACCTCGAGGCGCTGGTGAGTCTGCTCGAGCGGCTGCTGCACACCCAGTTTCTCAATCCCCAGGTGTACTACATGAGCGAGCTGCCGGCCTACGTCCAGGGTTTCGATGTGCTGCGGGTGTGCGGCGTCGCGTTCCTGCTGTGCGCGCTCGCCACGGTCTATCCGGCGTGGCGCGCCGCGCGCACCTCGCCCGCGGAGGCGCTGCGGCATGAGTAAGGACAGCGTGCTCGAGGCGCGCGGAGTCGGCAAGAGCTTTCAACAGGGCCCCGTGACCCTGCAGGTGCTCACGGCCGTCGAGCTCACGATCAGCCGCGGCGAGCGGCTCTCGATCGTCGGCGCCTCCGGGTCGGGCAAGACGACGCTGCTGCAGATTCTCGGCGGCCTGGATCGTCCGAGCGCCGGCACGGTGATGATCGACGGGCGGGACATCCACGGCCTGAGCGAGCGCGACCGGGGCGAGCTGCGCAACCGCACGCTCGGCTTCGTGTACCAGTTCCACCACCTGCTGCCGGAGTTCTCGGCGCTCGAGAACGTCGCGATGCCGCTGCTGGTGCGCCGCACGCCGGTCGCCCAGGCCCGCGAGCAGGCGCGGGAGCTGCTCGAGCGGGTCGGATTGGGCGGGCGACTCGGCCACCGGCCGCATCAGCTCTCCGGCGGCGAGCGTCAGCGCGCGGCGGTGGCCCGCGCACTCGTGACCCAACCGAAGATCGTTCTCGCCGACGAGCCGACCGGCAATCTCGATGGGAGCAACGCGCAGGCGGTGTTCGAGTTGATGCTGGAGCTCAATCGCGAGCGCGGCACGAGCCTCGTGGTGGTCACCCACGATCCGCGGCTTGCCTCGCGCATGGAGCGCATTTACGAGCTGGAGGCCGGCCGTCTGGTTGAACGGCCCCGGGACGCCTCCGCCACCGCTCCTACGGCGAGGCGCAGCGGCGCGCCCGATAGCGTCGTCTGACCTGCAGGCGCCACAGCAGCTCCAGACCGAGCCAGCCGGCGAGCCCCGCGGCGAGCGAGCACACCAGACAGCCGAGCAGGAACGGCCGCCACACCGGGCCGAGGCCGTACTCGAGCCACTGGAAGCTCAGGTGGAAGGCGAACGGGTGCACCGGGGCGCCGAGCAGCAGCGTGCCGACCCGGTACGCCAGGTAGTACAGCGGCACCATGGTGAGCGGGTTGTTGACGAGCCAGACGGTCCCGTAGACCGTGGGCAGGTTCAGCCGCCAGGTGAGCGCCACGGCGCCGGCGACCAGCGAGTGCACCGGCAGCGGGATGAAGGAGATCGCCAGCCCCCAGCCGAAGGCGCCGGTGACGGCCCGCCGGTGCACGGCCCACAGCCGCGGGTCGCGCAACCGGTCGCCGAACAGGCGCAGCATCCGGTGTCTGTGCAGGAACTGGGGCGAAGGCAGCACCTTCTTGAGCAGGCGACGCGGCATGATCCGTGAACTGTATCATGCGGGGCCGCGGCGGGGCCGGGTGGCGCTTCGGCGCCGGGCCCGGCTCCTGTATGATGTCCCGGCGCCAACCAATGGGGTCGATTGATGTGGGAAATCGTGCGGGCGGGCGGCCCGCTCATGTGGCCGATCATTTTCTGCTCGATCGTCGCCGCGGCCATCGTGTTCGAGCGGCTCTGGACGCTGCAGGATAAGCGGGTATTGCCGGCCGAGCTCCCACAGAAGGTCTGGCAGCTCATCGAGAACGGTCAGGTGACCGACAAGGTCATCGTGGCGCTCGAGCAGCACTCGCCGCTCGGGCGGCTGCTCGCCGTGGGACTCGCCAACCGCCACCGGCCGCACGAGGTGCTGATGGAGCGCCTGGAGGATGCGGGGCGGCACGTGGTGTACGAGCTGGAGCGCTTCCTCAACACGCTGGGCACGATCGCCGGCATTTCGCCGCTGCTCGGGCTGCTCGGCACCGTCACCGGCATCATCCGCGCGTTCGACGCCATCCAGGCCGGCGGCATGGGCAATCCCCAGGCGCTGTCCGGCGGCATTGCCGAAGCGCTGGTGGCCACCGCGGCCGGCCTGTGCGTGGCGATTCCCTCGCTGATCGCCTATCGGTATCTGCGCGGCAAGGTCGAGCGGCTCGTGGTCGAGATGGAAAAACACGCGATGCGCATGGCCGATGCGCTCGAGATGGCCGCGCGCGTGCCGCGGGCCGGAGCTGTCCGGGCGGACGCGGCGGACGCGGGCGTGCCGGCTGCACGCCTGATCCGCACATGAACCTCAACCCGCGGCGTCACGAGGAGCCGGAGATCAACGTGGTCTCGCTCATCGACGTGGTGCTGCTGCTGGTGGTGT
>JAKAFQ010000138.1 GCA_021817875.1 Pseudomonadota bacterium | reverse complement strand
TGACCGCGCCCCCTATGCCGATCGGCTTCCCCGTGAAACGGGCAGCGAAGAACGGACCAGAACGCGGCAGACGTTGACGCAACGTGACCGGTCGGAGTAATAAACCCTTACAGCGCCGACCCGGCAGAATGCCTGGTCACGTTCGGCCGGAACGGCCGGTCAAGATCGCCGGAAGACGCACGAGATAGGTGGACGACCCTGCTGAGTTGATTAGACACGGTAACGGTTCGCTGTTCAACTCTTGATCTTGAATTCTACATCTGCAGGCTCTTCTCCTTTCATCGGCAAAGCCGTGATGCAGTCTGCCGCCTTCGGCGGCAGAAGTCCGCGCTCGAAAGGAACGCTGGCATCGCGGTGTCTGATGGTCTCCTGCGGCGCTCATGATGGGTTTTCAGGCTGCTGCCGCAAGATGGTCGGCACGGCCGGCGAAGTGGATCTCATCGGGCGTGCGGTAGTCGAGGGACTGATGCAGACGGCTGCGATTGTAGGTATCGAAGTACGCAGCGAGCGAGCACCCCAGGCCGGAAGATTCATCGACGAGGCGCTGCCGAGTGGCGGCGTTGGCTCGTTCGGTACGAGCGCAGCGGTCTTTCGCAGAGGGCGTTCTGCGCTCTGCACGGGCTGTCGCTTTCGACGCTGACGTATTGGCGCAGACACGAGAGAGCCGGGACCACCAAGCAGATAGCATCCTTCGTCGAAGTGCAGCAGGTTACCAAGCTCGCCGTGCCGCGAGAAATGGCAGACACGGGGATACTCATCGAGCTACCGAGCGGTGTGCGGCTGGCGCTCTCGCAGGCCACGGACCCGAAGTGGCTGGCGCAGCTGCTGCGCGAGCTGGGGACGGTCGCGTGTTTGCGTTGAACCGCACCACGCGCGTGTTTCGGCAGGTCGGGGCGACAGACCTGCGTCTCGGATTCGATGGCCTGTATGGCCAAGTGGTCTCGATCCTGCGGCAGGACGTGCTCTTATGCATCGGGCAACAATATGTGGCGCTGCACCGTGATCACCAAGATCTACCCGGCGACCGTTCTCGTTGCCGCCACATAATCATCGGGTTCCACTTCCCCCAAGACCGGGGATCGCCCCCGGCCCGAACAACGGGAGGGAGTGGCCATGTTGGAGCTCTATTTCAAGTATCGCCGGGTGATCGCGCGATTCCGCCGCGGTGCTCTCGGCAATGAGATCGATCATATTGCGGCGGCGATATCGCAGGCGGGTTATGCGCGCGACTCAGCCAAACTGTACCTGGCGCGCATTGCTCGCTTCATTGCGTATGCGACTGGGTGCGGGTGCAGCAAGTCGGCGCCCGTTCCAGCGCAGGTCGTCGATCGCTACCTGAAGACAAGACGGACGGCCGCCGAACGGTTGGGGGCGCAAGGAGCGATCGGCCACGCAGCGCGATGCGTTCCGGAGCGGTTTGCGGCAAGACCGATACCCCAAGACCCCGATGGTCCGCTGCTGGCTGCCTACTTGCGGTATCTGCGCGTTATTCGTGGTCTGCAGCCCAAGACGTGCGAGGGGCTCATGCTGACGCCCGACGGATGCTCGGGTGGCAGAAGAAGCATCTTCCGCGCCACCATCTCAATGATCTCACCGCGAAGGACATCCTGGCCATGACACACGGCCTGCTGTCGATGTGCCGTAGCGACGCCGCAAGGTCGTGCACGACGGCGTACATGCGGTCGTTTCTGCGGTATCTGCAGTGGGCTAGCTTCAACCCGCGGGAGTTATCGCAGTTTGTCCCGAGAACACCGGGCTGGCGGCAATCGCAGAGCGTTTTTAGCGTAGCGTTGCCGCAGAAGGAGTCAGGACGTGAGGTGGGGCCGGTCGGCGACGCTGCGCTAAAAATGGATTGGACTAAACCGCTGACGACGCCAAACACTATGGGGATTTGTTCTTCTGTCCCGAGGGCGTAGCTGGCCCGAAGGCATGGAGAGATGGAGTTGTGGCGCGCGAAGCGGAGGGACGGGACTGCTCATCGTGCAGATCATGGTATCGCGAGCAATGCTCAAGGAGCGCTGAGATGGGCTGGAGGCACGATAGTGACGTTGCCGATCCTCGGCGCCTGATGGTTCGATCGGAGAAGCGGATGTTTGGCGTGGTCGAATGGAGATCATGAGGTATCGAGACAGGCCGGCGGTTCCGGAACTCTCGATGGAGGAAGCTGCTCGATGGGGATCATGCGACCGCGGCGGCAGATGGGACAGTGATGCAGGGACTGACCGGTCAGGGCCTCGTATCGGTCTCGATAGTCCGCTGGGGCGGCGGCGTCCGGCTCCGTCGGGGTTGCCAGGCTCATATCCAGGAGGCGCCGGCACTGTTCGAGCTTCTCCTGGCGATGACGATTGCCGAGCAGCCCGTAGTAGCGGATGCGGTGAAATCCGGGCGGCAGGACGTGCAGCAGGAAGCGATGGATGAACTCCCCGGCGGCGAGGGTCATGGTCTTTTGGGCATCGCCGTCACGATAGTCTCGCCAGCGGAACGTGACGTGCCCGTTTTCGATGTCGAGCAGGCGGTTGTTCGATATGGCGACGCGGTGAGTGTACCGCCCGACGTACTCGAGAACCTGCTCTGGCCCTGCAAAGGGCGCTTTGGCGTAGACGATCCACTCCTTCTCTCGCAGCGGCTCCAGGTACCGGAGGAAGGCCTTCCGGTCTCGCAGGGACTCGAGAGCCGAGAAGAACTCGAGCTCGCCGCGCTCGAAAGCCTGTCCGAGCAGCTGCAGGAAGCGTCGGCGGAAGAAGCGCGAGAGCACCCGAACGGGCAGAAAGAACCCCGAGCGGCAGGCAATCCAGCGTTCCCCATCAGGGGAGAGTCCACCGCCGGGCACCACGCAGTGCAGGTGCGGGTGGTGTATGAGGTTCTGCCCCCAGGTGTGGAGGACCGCGAAGAAGCCGACCTCGGCGCCGAGGTGCTTCGGGTCGGCGGCAATGGTGCCCAGGGTGTCCGCGGTGGCGGCGAAGAGCAGTTTATAGACGACCGCTTTGTTCTGGTAGGCGATCGCGGCGATTTCCTCCGGGAGCGTGAAGACGACGTGGAAGTAGGGACAATCGAGAAGCTCGGATTTGCGATCCTCGATCCACTGCGCCCGGGCGAGGGACTGGCACTTCGGGCAATGCCGGTTCCGGCAGCTGTTGTAGGAGATGCGCCGATGCCCACACGTGTCGCAGGCCTCGACATGGCCACCGAGGGCAGCGGTTCGACAGGCGGTGATGGCCCGCATGACGCGCCGCTGCGTACTCGACAGTGCGCCCTCGTGCCCGGCACGATACGCATCCCCGTAGCGGCGGAGGATATCCGCCACTTCGAGCTTCGGACGCTTCACGGGGAGCGCGAGTCAGAAGTGCTCGGGCGGCCGGGTCGGCTCCGGTGGCGGCAGCGGATGGGGCAGCAGATCCAAGGGGCTGCGGGTGGCGCAGACCTTGGAGGTGGCCAGGCGCAGGTAGCGCGCGGTGGTCGAGAGGCTGCGATGACCGAGCAGGAGCTGGATGGTGCGCAGGTCCGTGCCGTGCTCGAGCAGGTGGCACGCGAAGGCGTGCCTCAGGCTGTGCGGTGTGACCCGCTTGGACAGGCCGCTGCGCTGGTGCGGCAGCTCGCAGGCGTCGCCGATGCCCTCGCGCGTGATGTGGGTGCCCGGAAGGAGGCCCGGGAACAACCACTCGGTGGGTCTGGCGAAGCGGTACCAGTCCCGCAGGATTCCCAGGAGCTGCTCGGAGAGCATCACATCCCGATCCTTCTGACCCTTGCCCTGAGTGACCCGGATGGTCATGCGTTTACTGTCGACGTCGGTGGGCTTGAGCGCAATGGCCTCCGAGACGCGAAGTCCGGCGGCATAGCACACCGTGAGGGCCGTGCGGGCCTTCCGTCGCGGTACGCAGCTCAGGAAGTGCCGCACCTCCTCGGGGCTCAAGATGATCGGCAGGGTTTGCGGCCTCTTCGGCATCGGGAGGACTTCCTCGACGTCCCAGGGCCGCTTCATCGTCACGGTGTACAGGAAACGCAGTGCGGCAGTGGCTATCTGGATCGAGCCCGGGGCAAGCTTCTTCTCGTTCGTCAGGTAGACTTGGTAGGCCCGGATGTTCACCGGACCCAGCCCTTCAGGTGATCGTCGAAAGTGGCGAGCGAAAAGCGAAACTTGTTGGAGGTTGGACCTCTGCGTGTTCTCCGAGAAATTGCGGACCTGCATGTCCTCGAGCATGCGTTGTTGAAGGGGTGTCATGGTTGTGCTCCGTTCCAAGGTGAATCGCTGCCTCACAAAGCGCAGCCCTCAGCAGCCGTCTCTTGGGTCACAGATTAATTCGACGGCAACCGCAGGACTCACTCCTCGACGCCGCGCGGAAGAATCTGAAGCCACGAAAGAAGACGGCCATCGTCTCTTTTTGGGGGAGAGGAGCGTCGCCTTGAAGCGAGGACTCCGCCCTGCGACAGGGCGGTTGAAGCGGGAGCGTCACAACGGAGGAGCGGCTGCAGCGTCGCGCCGGTGCAGTACCCGCTATCGGAGCCCATCCACCGCAGACCCCCTGCAGCCACATCGCGCAGCGAGTTATTTTGTTTATCATCCCTGACGGAGCAACCCAATCTCCTGACCCAACGTGCTATCGACCCCCCAAACCTTGCACGTTGGGATGCTTGCCGGCGGGATCGCGGATCTCGCCGGTTTTTTTTGTGACGGTCAGACCGACGCGCCCCTGCACAAGTACCGTCCGCATATCGGCACGCGCGTAGGCCGCGCAGCGTCCACGACAGAGTGCGTAGCTCTTGTGTTCCCTCAAGATCGACACGAGCGGGGGGCTGATGCATGATCTGCTCCACGGGCACGATGGGCATCTGACCGCGCGTTCTCTGCGAAGACGGTTCCGGAGCTGAGTTGAACGCAAAGTGCGAGCGTGGACGAGGATAGAGGCGCACGGGACGTCGTTGCAGCCGAGGCCCGATGCCTCAAGTCACGCGTGAGTGGCCATGGCCCCGCGCAACGCTGCGACGGCGAGCGCGTGCTGCATGTCTACGCGACCCGCGGTGCGGTGTGACAAGGTGCCGCGCATCCCCAAGGGCTTCACATCACATGAGCGCTACTGAAAATCCTGGCCTAAGTCCGGCCGAAGCGAGCGCCCGGCGGACCCATATCGGCCTGAATCGCCTCTTCACACCCGCTCCCGTGCGCTTTTGGACGATCGCCGGCCAGGAGATCACCGAGCCAATGATCCTGTTGCTGCTCACCGTGGGGGTGTTCTACACCTTGTGGGGCGGGCCCGGGGACGCATCACCATCTTCACGGTCATCCTCCTCCTCGTGGGCGCGGAGGTCATCAATGGAAGTGACCAGGAAAGGCTGGTCTGAAGGGAAGGACATGATCGGCATGCCCGGAAATTCGGAGTATCCGTCCAGCGGGTGCGAATCCCGCCCGGCCAAAGCGCAGACCCGCAGGCCGGTAACAAGCCTTGCGACGGCGGGGGTAACCCCGGCGGCGATACGTAGGCATGTGAGAGTGTGAGCCGTGGGAATGCAGCCTCGTAATTGCTCGGTTCACTGGCCTCTCGTAGGGTCGATCCGGTGGCCCCGTTGGGGGCGGCTGGGGTCGGAGATGTCTCCGCGGTCACCGGTTGGTCGCGCGCGTGGCTATGCAGCGGTGCGGCTCGCACGATCGGCCGCGCGCTGATCGCCTTGCCTTGCACTTCGGTGCGCTCGCGGAGCACATACGTGTGCACTCGCCCGCCCCTCTCTGCTGTGCGCAGAGGGTTTCTCAAACACTGTATGCGCATCTACGCCGCTATTTGACTGTCTGGTCAGTTCGCGATTAGACTGCCGCCTAAATGACGCAAATGAACACTGTGCCATGACACTACCGGCGCGCTACCGCTACCGGTTGAGGCTGATCGGGTGCCCGACCGGCTCCTCGGTCACCCGGATCGATGTTCTTCCGGAGGCTGAACGGCGGGGCGGGCAATGACACGCGCAATCGTGGTCGTGCTGGATTCAATGGGCGTCGGAGCGGCGGCGGACGCGGCCGACTACGGTGACTCCGATGCCGATACGTTCGGCCATGTCGTCGAGGCCTGTGCCGCGGGGCGGGCGGACAATGACAATCGCAGCGGTCCTTTGAGGATACCGCATCTGGCTGCACTCGGCTTGGTCGATGCCGCACAGGCGGCGCGCGGGACAGCCTTGCCGGCGACGGGGGGGCCGAAATCCCTGATGGGGCGATTCGGATACGCCGCCGAATGCAGTCGCGGCAAAGACACCCCAAGTGGTCACTGGGAAATGATGGGGCTGCCGGTCGAGTTTCACTGGGGCTATTTTCCGGATACCCAGCCATGCTTTCCTCAGGAACTCATCGACGCCCTGATCGCCCGTGGTGGCATTGACGGCGTCCTTGGAAACCGGCGCGCCTCCGGGACCCAGATCATCGCCGAGCTCGGCGAAGAGCACGTACGTACTCTGCGGCCGATCGTGTACACCTCCGGCGATTCGGTCTTCCAGATCGCCGCGCACGAGGGATACTTCGGACTTGAGAGGCTCTATGAACTCTGCGCGGTTGCGCGTGAGCTGGTCGATAAATACCGCATCGGGCGGGTCATCGCGCGACCATTCGTCGGGGAGCCCGGCCAGGGCTTCGTGCGCACCGGCAATCGTCGCGATCTCGCCACTCCCCCTCACCGGCCGACTCTGCTCGACGTGCTGAAAGAGGCAGGACGAGAAGTCATCTGTGTCGGCAAGATATCCGACATCTTTGCGCATCGCGGCGTTACGCGATCAATAAAGGCGCATGGCAATCGAGAGGTTATGAAAAAGCTGCTAGAGGCGATGCGGGATGCGCCCGAGGGCAGCCTCCTGTTTGCAAACTGCGTGGATTTCGATACCGACTACGGCCACCGGCGCAATGTCAGCGGCTACGCCCAGGCGCTGGAGGAATTCGATGCGATCCTTCCCTCGCTATACGCGGCGCTGCGCCCAGGCGACATCGGGGTCATCACGGCCGATCACGGCTGCGACCCGACGTTCCCTGGAAGCGATCACACACGAGAGTACGTCCCGGTTCTCGCCTTCGGCGAATCCGTAAGTCCGGGACCGATCGGCCGGCGCTCCAGCTTTGCCGACATCGGCCAGAGTCTCGCGACTCGTCTGGCGGTCCGATCTCTCGAGCGGGGCCGATCCTTCCTTTAAGAAGCGCGAGCTCCCGTCGCAGCGCATCAGCGTCGTACCCCGGTCCATGACGGACGTGACGCGTTGATGCCCGCTTCGAAGCTGCACTGCTAGGACAGCTGGCTCGTCGATGACATGCGCATCGAGGAGCCGTACTAGCTGTGGCTGCAGCATTTGTACCGTGCGATGGACTTTCTGGAAGAGAACAAGGACGTGATCGAACGGGCGATCTACTTCCGCGTCGCGGATGTAGTCTCGCTCGATGAGTCCGATCGCGGCATCGCGCTAAACGATGCGGTGTGTGGCAGCGAACCCGCCGGCAAGCAGACCTATAGTGCCTTGGCCCGTCAGGTGCAATAAATGGCTATAACCGGGATTCCCAAACGATTCCACGGTGTGTAACCGCGTGATTTACGGGGAATTCGGCAGTCCATCGGACGCGCGGATTTCACTGGAAATCCGCGCAGAGCGCGGAGTGGCGCGTCGTTTGTGATGCACCTGGATCCACGACCGTTCGCTTCGCTCGCCCGGCCGCAGCAGCCCGGGCATTCCGTCACCGCCCGGGCGGCCGGCTTCTGGATGTGAACTACGTGCATAACCAAGTTGTTAATGTTGATGCCAAAGTGTCCTTGGCAATCTGGGATAGAGCCAATTCTCATCAATACCCGATTGACTTGGTTGCGTCGCTTCGGTACCGTGCCTGACCAATTGGTCCAAATTAGAGCCCCGGGGGGGCCGCTGCGGCCGGTGACACATGAGTTCGACAGCTGGTTCAGATCCAACGAGCGCCTTCCCCAGACTCGTTCCTGATCGGGGAAAATTGGCAGCTGAAGCGTCGCTGCCTGCTCCCCTCAACGTCGGGATTGAGTTTGATGCCGGCTGGGTCAATCGGGTTCGTGTGAATCTTTCGGCGGTCGAACGACGGGTCGCGACGCTTCCCAAACGCCGCACAGTGAAGAAGGCGTGGCAGGCCGCGTGGCTGCTCAAGGCGGTGTCGCTCATGGACCTGACGACACTCTCGGCCGACGACACCGAGGGCCGAGTGGCGAGGCTGTGTGCCAAGGCGCGCGCGCCGGTCCGCGAGGACCTATTGGAGGCGTTGGGTTGGGGTGAGCGCCGCCTTACCACTGCTGCCGTGTGTGTTTACCATGAGATGGTTCCGGCGGCTCGCAGGGCGTTGGCCGATACCCCGATCGCAATCGCCGCCGTGTCGACGGGATTTCCCGCGGGCCTGACTCCTTTTGATCTGCGCCTGGAGGAGATCCGCCGTTCGGTGCAGGCCGGTGCTACGGAAATCGACATTGTGATCAGTCGCCGCCACGTCCTGACTTCCAATTGGCGGGCGCTGTATGAGGAGGTCCGTGCCTTTCGCGAGGCGTGCGGGACCGCGCATATGAAGACGATTCTGGGCACGGGGCAGCTGGGCTCGATCGGTAAAGTAGCGAAGGCGGCGCTGGTCGCCATGATGGCGGGATCGGATCTCGTGAAGACCTCCACCGGGATGGAACCAGTCAATGCGACGCTGCCGGTGAGCCTAGTCATGATGCGCATGATCCGAGAATTTGCGGAGCGGACCGGGCAGCGCCCGGGATTCAAGCCCGCCGGAGGAATCTCGAGCGCAAAAACGGCGCTCACGTACCTGATGTTGGCGAAGGAAGAGCTGGGTGACTCGTGGCTGACGCCCGAGGGCTTCCGTTTCGGCGCGTCGCGGCTGCTCGGAGACATAGAACGGCAGCTCGAGCACCAGGTCACGGGCCGGTACTCCGCGGCTCACCGCCATCCCATGGGTTAACGATCGAGTCGGATCTGCATGAACAGTGTGGCTGAGATCTTCGACAACCTGAGTTACGGTCCGGCACCGGAAGAGACGGGCGCCGTACGCGGCTGGCTGGCGGCTCACCCGGACGGGTTCCCGCTGTTCGTTGGCGGCGAATGGCGGGCTTCTCATGAGCGGGGTGAAAAAATACCCTGCATTAACCCAGCGACCGGC
>JAKAFQ010000137.1 GCA_021817875.1 Pseudomonadota bacterium | reverse complement strand
CAGTCGCACCAGCGCACTGCAGGTCGCGCAGCGCCTCGGCCTGAAGTACCGCGAGGGTTTCATCAAGAACCGCTACATCGGCCGGACATTCATCATGCCGGGCCAGGAGCAGCGGCAGAAATCGGTGCGCAGCAAGCTGAACGCCATCGATCTGGAGTTCCGCGGCAAGAACGTGCTGCTGGTCGATGACTCTATCGTGCGCGGCACGACTTCCGCGCAGATCATCGAGCTCGCCCGCGAAGCGGGCGCGAGGAAAGTGTACATCGCCTCGGCGGCCCCCCCGGTGCGCTATCCGAACGTCTACGGCATCGACATGCCCGCGGTGCGCGAGCTGGTCGCGAGCGGCCGCGAGGTGGACGAGGTGGCGCGGCTGATCGGTGCCGACTGGCTCGTCTATCAGGACCTGGAGGATCTCATCGCCGCGTGCCGGCACGAGGACTCGAGCGTCGAGGAGTTCGATACCTCGTGTTTCTCCGGGGAGTACGTCACGGGCGATGTCACGCCGCAATACCTGGAGCGGCTGCAGCTCGAGCGCTCGGACGAGGCGAAGCAGCTCGGCCGGGAGGGCCGCGGACCGCTCAAGCTCATCCACGCATGAGCCATCCCGAGGAGCGCCGGGAACTCCTGATCGATCTGTATCGCGCGGGGCTTGCCCGGGTCGAGGGGCGGCGCTGTGTGCAGGAGGCGCTGAGCCGCCCGGCGGGGCGGCCCGAGGGCCGGGTGTGGGCGGTGGCGATCGGCAAGGCGGCCTCGGCCATGGCCCTCGGGGCGCGCGATGTCCTGGGGGAGGGACTCGAGGCGCTGCTGCTGGTGACGCGGCGCGGGCACGTGGCGCCGGAGCTGCGCGAGCTGCCGGGGGTGGAGATTCACGAGAGCGGCCATCCACTGCCGGATGAGCGCTCGCTGCGCGCCGGGCAGCGGCTGCTGCGCTGGCTGGAGGGGCTGCCGCCCGCGGTCACCCCGTTGTTCCTGATCTCCGGCGGCGCCTCGGCGCTGGTGGAAGTCCCCCAGGCGGGCGTCACGCTCGAGGCGCTGGTGCGCGTCTCGCGGGAGGGACTCGCCTCGGATCTGGACATCGCGGCGCTCAACCGCCGCCGCGCCGGCCTGTCGCAGATCAAGGGCGGGCGGCTCGCCGTCCGTCTCGGGGGCCGGCCGGCGCAGGCGCTGCTCATCTCGGATGTGCCGGATGACGATCCGGCGGTGATCGGTTCCGGGATACTGGCGCCGGCGCCCGGCGGAGACCGCGTGCAGCGCCAGGTGATCGCCTCGCTCGACATGGCGATCGATGCGGTCGTGACGGCCGCGAGCGCGCGGCAGCTCGCGGCGCAACGCGCGGCGCGGCGTTTTGCCGGAGACGCCTCGCGGCTCGCGGTGCAGTTCACCCACGAGCTGGCGCTCGGACAGGTGCAGGTGCGGGTCTGGGGAGGGGAGTCGACCGTGCGCCTGCCGGAGCATCCCGGCCGCGGCGGGCGCAACCAACATCTGGCGCTCGCGGCCGCCCGGATGATCGCCGGGTATCCCGAGCTGATGCTGCTTGCGTCCGGCACGGACGGCACCGACGGCGCAACCGACGATGCCGGCGCCGTGGTCGATGCCGACACCTGCGGCCAGATCGCGCTGCTCGGGCTCGATCCCGAGGAGTGCCTGCGCCGCGCCGATTCCGGCGCCGCGCTGCAGGCCGTCGGCGCGCTGCTGCGCACCGGTCCGACGGGCACCAATGTCGCGGACCTGGCGATCGGCCTGAAACTGCCGGACCGGGGAGCATCCCGGGAGACTCATCCGGCGCGCTGAGCGGCCGTGGGGCCGGGCACGGTCGCCAGGGCGGGCGCACGCCGCGCTGGCGCGCTGGCCGCACGCTCCGGTATCGTTGGCCCCAAGAGGCAAGGCAATGGCGGACCGCTCCCACCTGTTGATCGTCGACGACGACCGCGAAATCCGCACGCTGTTGAGTCAGTATCTGGACAGGGAGGGGTTTCGCACCACGGCCGTGGCGGATGCCCGTGAGATGCGCCGGGTGATGGAGCGCAGCCACGTCGATCTGATCGTGCTCGACCTGATGCTGCCCGAAGAGGACGGTCTGTCGGTGTGTCGCCAGCTGCGGACCCATTCCCAGGTGCCGCTGATCATGCTCACCGCCCGTGGCGAGGACGTCGACCGTATCGTGGGACTCGAGCTCGGCGCGGATGACTACCTGCCCAAGCCCTTCAATCCGCGCGAGCTGCTCGGGCGCATCCGTGCGGTGCTGCGTCGCGCGGCGCACGCCCCGCGAGACCCCAACCCGCAGACCGTGCGCGCGTTCTCCTTTGGCGGCTGGCAGCTCGACACCACGCGCAGGACACTCACGGGAGCCGTGGGCGAGGTGCCGTTGAGCGGCGCGGAGTACCGCCTGCTCGCGGTGCTGTTGTCCGCGGGAAACCGCGTGGTGACGCGCACGCAGCTGGCGGAGCGGCTGCGGGGCCGCGAGGCCGATCCATTCGACCGCAGCATCGATGTGCGGGTGAGCCGGCTGCGCCAGATCCTGGGCGATGAGGCCCGCTCGCCCCGCATCATCAAGACCGTCTACGGCGAGGGATACGTCATCGGCGTCCCCGTGCAAGCCCGCTGAGCGGCGCAGGAGCCCCGGTGCGCCCGACGCTCTGGCCTCGATCGCTGTTCGGCCGGCTGATCGCCGCCACCGTGCTCGGCGTGCTGCTCGCCGAAGCGGTCGGCCTGTACCTGGTGACCCGCAACGGCGAGCGCCTGGTCGTCGCAGCCACCACCGGCATGTGGGCGCGGCGCATCACCGCGATCACGCGGCTGCTCGAGCGGTTGCCGGCGGCGCGGCGCGCCGAGCTGCTGGCGAGATTGCAGCAGGCCGGTTCGCGCCGGCCGGGGGACTCGGGGCCGATGCCGCTGCCTCTGCGCGGGATGCTGGCGATCGCCTGCGCGGCGGCCGGACCGTGCGCGCTGCGCCCGCCCGTCCACCCGGTCCGGCCCGCGGCGCATCGCCGCTGGTTTCCGCCGGGCCGGCGCTTCGGTTGGGGCAGGCTCCCCCCGGGGCTCAGGGTGCGGTTGCCGTTCCGTACCCATGAGGACCGGCTGCTCGCGCGGCATCTGCGGGCCGATCTCGGCAGCGGCTACCGGGTGACGGTGGGCGCGGCGAGCGCGCCCGCCGCCAGTGTCATCGGGATTCCGGGGCCGTTCTTCGGCGCGCGGACCCTCGCGGCGGGCTTTTTCGATGTCCGGGTGCGCACGCCGGATCACGCGGCGCTGGTGTTCCGCGTCGCCCGGCTGCTGCCGCAGATGCCGCTGCCGCGCCGCCTGCTGCTCAACCTGCTGCTGCTGGTGGTGGTGCTGGTCGTGGCGTTGTATGTTGCGACGCGCGGCATCACCCGGCCGCTGTCGCGGCTCGCCCGGGCCGCGGAAGCCATCGGGCAGGGCGGCCGGGCGCCGCCGCTGCGCGAGGAAGGCGCGCGCGAGCTGCGCCACGCGGCGCGGGCATTCAACACGATGCAGGACCGCCTGCATCGCTATCTCGACAGCCGCACCCGGGTGCTCGCCGCCATGTCACACGATCTCAAGACACCGCTGACCCGGCTGCGGCTGCAGGTCGAGACGCTGCTCGAGGATCCGGCGCTGCGCGCGCGCTTCGAGAAGGAGCTCGACGAGATGCAGAGCATGGTGCACGGCGCGCTGGCGCTGTTTCGAGGCCTCGATGAGCAGGCCGAGCGCGAGCCGGTCGATGTCAATGCCCTGCTCGAGTCGCTGCGCGAGGGGTTCGTCGAAACGGGCGCCGCGGTCAGCGTCTCGGGCCGGGCGCTGGCGCCGTACCTCGGCCGGCCCCAGGCGCTCAAACGCTGCCTGACCAACCTCATCTCCAATGCCGTGAAATTCGGCAAGCGCGCCGAGATCAGCGTCCAGGACGGCGAGGTGCTGCGCATCTGCGTGCGCGACGACGGGCCTGGCATCGCGCCCGAGGAGTTGGAACGTGTCTTCGAGCCGTTCTACCGGGTGGAATCCTCGCGCAACCGCACGACCGGCGGCACCGGACTCGGTCTGGGCATCGCCCGCGACGTGGCCCAGGCGCACGGCGGGACGGTGCTGCTGCGCAACCGGCCGCAGGGCGGCCTCGAGGCCGAACTCAGTCTGCCGCGGCATCGGTAGACGGCGCGCTGCGGGATGCTTTTGGGGACGTTCAACCGCCGTTCAGCCAGGAAGGCGCCATGGCAAACATTGCTTACTTTCGGCGCGCGCCCGCGCCGGTACACTATCGTGGCTGGTGTTTCAAGCGACAGGAGATTGATCATGAGACGCTGTCTGGTCTTGTTGGCGATGTTGGGTGTGACGGGCGCGGCGTTCGCCAATGCGCCGCCGGCGGCGCCGCCGGCCTGCGCGGTGCATTGGCGGATGATGATGCGGCACATGGAGCAGCGGCGGATGGAGCGACTGACGGTGCTGCTCGGCCTGAGCCCGGCTCAACAGGCGCAGGTGAGGACGATCCTCGCCGCAGAGCGCGTCGCGGCGCGCCGCGGCATGCGCCAGGCGATGCGGCAGATGCGGGCCAGCCACGAAGCGGTGCGCAGGCAGACGCTGTCGAAGCTGTCCTCGGTGCTCAGTCCCGAGCAGTTGAGGAAATTCAAGCTGCTGCTGCCGGGCCGGATGCCCTTCATGCATCACCCGGGCATGGGCCCGGGCGCGCCGTTCGCCGGACCCCCGGGGCGCTGATCCAGCCGGCCGTGACGCCCGCCGGGCTCGCCGGCGGCGTCACGCCGGGCGGGGAAGGGCTCGCAGCTCGTAGCGTCCGTCCTGGTACCGCAGGCAGCTGCCCTGCTCGTACCAGGCGCCGAGCACGATGCGCTCGACCGCGCGCCCGTCGATCAGCGAGGGATGCACGGCGGGCCGATGGGTGTGGCCATGGATGATCCGCCGCGCGCGCGTCGCCCGCACGGCCTGCTCCACGGCCCCGCTGTCGACATCCATGATGGTGGGAACGGTGCGCGCGGTATGCGCGCGGCTGCCGGCGCGGGCTTCGCTGGCGAGCAGCCGGCGCGCGGCCAGGGGCAGCCGCAGGAAGCGCCTCTGCCAGGTCGCCTGGCGCACGACGGTGCGCAGCTCCTGGTAGGGATGATCGCCGGTGCACAACGCATCCCCGTGCGTCAGCAGGACCCGCTCGCCGCCGAGATCCACGATCACCGGATCGGGCAGCAGACGGCAGCCTGTTCTTTCGCAGAATCGCGGGCCAATGAGAAAGTCCCGGTTGCCGTGCAGCAGGAAACAGGCGACGCCCGCGCCGGTCAGTCCGGCGAGCCCTGCAAGCACCGGCTCGCTGTCCCCGGCATCATCGCCCACCCATGTCTCGAACAGGTCGCCGAGGATGTACAGCGTGCCGGCGGCCGCCGCCTCGGTGCGCAGGAACTGCAGAAAGTGCCGCTCGCTGTCCGGCGCCCCGGCGTCGAGGTGCACGTCCGAGACGAAGAGAGTCGGTCGCGCCGGCGGCGATCGACCGGGTCCCGCCGCGGCCGGCCCGGTCATGGCGGGGAATTCGTGCCTCCGGCCGCGGGATGAGCCGCAGCGGAGGGGCTCGCTGGTGCGGAGGTGCTTGCAGGCGCGGAGGTGCTTGCAGGCGCGGAGGTGCTTGCAGGCGGCGGTGAGCCGGCAGGCGCGGCACCGGCCGCCCCCGTCCCGGGAGCGGAGGGGGCATTCTGCGGCGGAGCGGAGCCGCCCGGGCCGAGGAGCTGGATGCTCTGGATCACGACCGGTGTCAACGGCGCGTTCGCTTTGAAGGGCCCGAATGCTCCAGTGGGCACCGAACCGATGCGATCGACGACGTTCATGCCTTCGATCACTTTGCCGAAGACCGCATAGCCCCAGCGGGTCGGCAGGGGATCGAGCTCCGGGTTGTCGATCAGGTTGACGTAGAACTGCGCATTGCCGGTATCCGGGCCGACCGCGCGCGCCAGTCCGACCGCGCCCCGTTTGTTCTGCAGTCCGTTGCCGGATTCGTTGACCACGGGCGGGGCGGTGGGCTTCAACGCGTACGGTGGGCTGGCCTCGTGGCCGCCGCCCTGGATGATGAAGTTGGTGATCACCCGGTGGAACAGGGTGTTGGTGTAGAAGCCGGACTTGACGTAATGCAGGAAATTCGCCACGGTGAGCGGCGCACGATCCGGCCTGAGCTCGATCACGAACGAGCCCATATTGGTGGTGACGCGCACTTCGGGGTTGGGCGGCGCGCTCTGCGCCGGCGCGGCGGACGCCCCGAACGCCAGCGGACCGACGAGCGCCAGCGGACCGACGAGCGCCAGCGTGAGTGCCGTTGCGAGCCGTATCCGAGTCCTGTGCCACTTGTCCATCTGTCCTCCGAACCGTGAGGGAAGGCCGGGTATGCCGGCGCCCCGGTACGGCCATTCTATGAGCCCGAGTCCGCCGTTCGAGATTTTCGTACTATGGCGGTCTATGACCGGAATGGACAGCACAACCGGCGAGACGTTCGCTCGCGGCCCGACCACGCGCTTCGCGCCCAGTCCCACCGGGGAGCTGCATCTGGGCAATGCGCGCACGGCGCTGTTCAATTTCCTGCTGGCGCGCCGTGGGAGCGGGCGCTTTCTGCTGCGCATCGAGGATACCGACGCCGGTCGCAGCCACGCGCAGCACACCGAGGCGCTGATCGAGGACCTGCGCTGGCTGGGGCTCGAGTGGGATGCCGGCCCCGGCCGCGAGGACGAGCACGGGCCCTATCATCAGTCGCGCCGTGGGGGGCTGTACGAGCGGTTTTTCGAGAGCCTGGAACGCCAGGGGGCGGTCTATCCCTGCTTCTGTACGGCGCTCGAGCTCGAAGCCTCCCGGCGCGCCCAGCTCGCCTCGGGCCGGCCGCCCCGCTATGCCGGCACGTGCCGGGAGCTCACGCCCGAGCAGCGCGCGCACAAGCGCTCGCAGGGCCTGAGTGGCACCACGCGCTTTCGCGTACCGCGCGGCAGGCGCATCGAGTTCGTGGACCTGGTGCACGGTCCGCAGAGCTTCCTCTCCGATGACATCGGGGATTTCGTCATCCGGCGGGCCGACGGCTCGGCGGCGTTTTTCTTCTGCAATGCCGTGGACGATGCCTGCATGGGCGTGACGCAGGTGCTGCGCGGAGAGGACCACCTGGCGAACACGCCGCGGCAGCTGCTGGTGCTCGAGGCCCTGGGCCTGCCGGCGCCCCGCTACGGGCACGTATCGCTCATCGTGGGCTCCGATGGCTCACCGCTGTCCAAACGGCACGGCGCGACCAGCGTGCGCGAGTTCCGCGAACGCGGCTACCGTCCCGAGGCCCTGACCAATTACCTCTTCCGCCTGGGGCATTCGAGCGCCGAGCACGCGTTGCTCGATGCGCCCGCCATGGCCCGGGCATTCGATGCGGCGCATCTGGGGCGCGCGCCCTCGCATTTCGATGTGCAGCAGCTGACCGCCTGGCAGAAGGAGGCCGCGCATCGGCTCTCGGCCGCCGAGGCGATCGAGTGGCTCGGCCCGCTGCTGCCGCCGGCGGTGGACGCCGCGACGGCGAGCGCGTTCATCACGGCGGTGCTCCCCAACACGGTGCTGCCCGAGGACGCACGGCCCTGGGTGCGGATCGTATTCGGTGCGCCGCCGCGGCTCGATCCGGCGGCCGAGCAGGCCGTCAAGGCGGCCGGCAGCGGCTTTTTCACCGCCGCGGCCGAAGCGGCCGCGCGTTGCGGCAACGACCTGCCGGCGATCGCCGCGGCCGTGCGTGCCGCAACCGGGCGCAAGGGGGCCGAGCTGTACCGGCCGTTGCGCCTGGCGCTCACCGGCTGCGGGCACGGACCGGAGCTCGCGCTGCTGCTGAAGGCCCTGCCCGCCGGCGAGACCCTCGAGCGGCTGAAACGATTCACCTGAGCCCGGCCCCTGCGCGAGTCCGCCACCGCACCGATTTTCCCTGGACGCCCCGCACGAGACTGACACCGCAGCCATGATCCGCATCCACAACTCCCTCACCGGAGAGAAGCAGCCGCTCACGCCGATCGTGCCCGGCGAGGTCCGCATGTATGTCTGCGGCATGACGGTGTACGACTACGTGCACATCGGCCACGCCCGCATGATGCTCGTGTTCGATGTGGTCGCGCGGTATCTGCGCTGGCGCGGCTACCGGCTGACCTACGTGCGCAACATCACCGACATCGACGACAAGATCATCCGCCGCGCGGCGGAGAACGACGAGCCGATCGAGGCGCTGACCGGGCGGTTCATCGGCGCCATGCACGAGGACTGTGCGCAGCTCGGCATCGTGCGGCCGGATTTCGAGCCGCGCGCCACGGCGCACGTGCCGCAGATCATCGAGATGGTGGCGAAGCTCATCGAGGGCGGCTACGCCTATGTGGCGCCGAACGGCGATGTGATGTACGCAGTGGCGAAATTCCACGGCTATGGTCGGCTCTCGGGCAAGCGCCTCTCGGACCTGCGCGCCGGGGCCCGCGTCGAGGTCGACGAGGCCAAGCGTGATCCGCTCGACTTCGTGCTGTGGAAGCATGCCCGGCCGGGCGAGCCGGCATGGGACTCGCCGTGGGGGCGGGGACGGCCGGGCTGGCACATCGAGTGCTCGGCGATGTCCGTGGCGCTGCTCGGCGGGCATTTCGACATCCACGGCGGCGGCATGGACCTGAAGTTCCCGCATCACGAGAACGAGATCGCCCAGTCGTGTGCGGCCACCGGCGAGCGTTTCGCCGAGATCTGGATGCACAACGGCTTCGTCAACGTCGACAACGAGAAGATGTCGAAGTCGCTCGGCAATTTCTTCACCGTGCGCGAGGTGCTGCCGAGGCTGCGCCATCCGGAGGTGCTGCGCTACTTCGTGCTCTCGAGCCATTATCGCGGACCGATCAACTACTCGCTCGAGCAGCTCGAGCAGGCCGATGCGGCGCTGCAGCGGATCTACCTGGCGCTGCGAGGACTTCCACAGGCGGCGCCCGCCGGGTCGCGTTACAGCGCGCTGTTCCGCGAGGCGATGGATGATGACTTCAACACTCCGGATGCGCTCGCGGTGCTGCAGACGCTGACGCGCGAGATCAATTCGGCCCGGGATTCGGCCGATGCGCGCCGCGCCGCGGCGCTCGGCGCGGAGCTGCGCGCGCTCGCCGGGGTGCTGGGGCTCGCCACGGTGGACGCCGAACAGTGGCTGCGCCTGCCC
>JAKAFQ010000136.1 GCA_021817875.1 Pseudomonadota bacterium | reverse complement strand
TCCACCTGTTCTCCACGTGGGCACTTACGCTCGTGCCCATTTATCTGCAAGTGGGCACATGATCCCCGAGGCGGGCGCCGCCGCCTATGCGGCCTTCGCTACACGGTTACCACACGGTAGGCTCTTCGTTCCTAGTCGTGGTGCGAGATAGCCGTATTCGTGCAGAGATTTTCGAATTCGAGAGAGTTCGGGCCACGCTCCTCGAAGCACGACGTGCATGAAAGGACCTGATACGACTGATGGGTGACAAATGGCCCAGGAGGGTCGGAATGCGCGCCTTGGACCAATAAAATCTCTCGCTGCGGACTGAAGTATGTCGCGGACTGAGATCCGTCGTTTAGACCATGTTGGACCAAAATTGGACCAGTAAAGGGCGTTTTCGGGCTTCCTTGGGCTTCCGCGAGCTTCCCTTGATTTCCGCTAAGTACCTGAATAACATAGCTTTCGAAACATAGTCCCCGTCTAGTCAGTAGACCGTATAGGTTCTGAAAATCCGCGTGTCGGTGGTTCGATTCCGCCCCTGGCCACCATCCCGTACGGCGACTTGCCCGCGAGCCGGACGCTTGACGAAAATCGTGTGCCGGCGGCTTTATCTTCGGGACCTGCGTGCCAGCGGCTCAACCATCATGAAGCCGATCTCCAGAAGGACGAAACGCCCTCGAATGCGGCCGGGTGTGCGGCATGTCCGGAAGTCCATGGAGATAGATCGCTCCGGCGTTGTGATCGGAGTACGCCTCAAAGACGAACTCCGGCCAGTAGCGGGCCGAGGCGCCCCACTTGATATGCTGCTCGAGCGCATTTTGGCGGGGGGCACCGGTTGTGTTGGCGGCAACTCGATTGAAATAGGCAGTCCAGGCTTTGAGGTCGGGCGCGATCAGCACATACGGGGATGTGAGCACGACGTGGTCGGCACCAGGTGCGGGCGGTGGCAACACGCGTGCGTACCAGAGCTCTCCCGCGCGTCCGACATGGCCGGATTGGCAGATCGCCGCGCATCGTTGATCGGTTGCGAGGTCACGCAGTCGCACCCGCACGCCGTCTTGTCCTTCGACCTGGTGGATGCCCATCCTGGATTCCTGCAGGCGCTGCATGAGGCCGATGAGCCGGGGATCGCTGCCGCATTTCTGGGCGACGGCGATCGTCACGGTGCCGACTGTCTCGCGACACGCGCCGATGGGCAAATCGAATGTCGACCAGCACACGAAGTAGGACGTCGAGATCGGACTCATCGGTGGCCAGGACGGCATGTATTCCTCCTCAGCCGTGCTGATCCGTTTCACGAAGGACTCCATTTCCGGCAGTTGCAGAAGCTGCTCGGCCATGATGGACATCTGATTCTGGGCATGGACGTAGGGCGCGTGGGCGGGGTGTGTTTCAGCGAGCTGATCTTTCGGGGTGACTGACTTTTGCAGGGCCTCGGCGTATTCCTGGCCAACGCGAAAGGCTGCGAGGTCCGTGAGTTTCAGGCGCATCTGGCGCCGCAGGTTCTCCAGGACACGGCGTGCGATCGGACCCTGGGTGTTCGGCTTGTTCATATCAGCCCCAGTTCGCGGCCGAGCACTTGGTGGACGAAGGTGTCCGGTCCCGAGGTGGCGATGAGATCGTGGATGATCGTCTGGACTTCACCGACCTGCCCAAGATTCTCTGCCGCCTTGACGGCGGCGTGATACGCGCTCCAGACATCGAGCGCAGTGATCTCGTAGCCGTACCCGAGAGTGAGCCAGTGCAGGGCCGCAAGGGCTGCGCCCACGGCAAATGCCGGCTCCCGTCCGGCGTGATCCCGGGCGGCCCGGGCGAGGGTCTTCGGATCGCAGGGAGAATCCCGAACCAATTCGAGTGCGAGATCGTACAGACGCAGCTCCTTGGCCGCAGTGAACCACTTGCCCTCGTTCCCGGGCGATCGCCGGACGAGGTCCCGCAGGATCTGTTCACGAGGCGCGCCGGGGTAGGTTTTCGCGACCTCGCGAAACGTCGCGAGATAGGTCCCCCCGACGTGTGCGGTCAGGCCGAAGCGGCGATACGCCTCGTCGACACGGCCCGTGTCCAACAGGATGCGTTCACACAGGCGATCGACGGCGAGCTCGGGAGTCCACGGCCCACGCAGGGATTCGGCGAGCGCGATTGCTTCGTCGGGGTTGCCGTCGGCCGCGAGAGCCTTCACGGCGTAGAGCTTGTAGTGCCAGAAGTCGGTGTGGGCAAGCAGAGAGTGAATGTCAGCGTAACGTCCGGCCCGTAGAAGTGCGCTCAGGCATGCGCTCGTCCCGTGATAGTGTCCGCGCAGGCTCTTGTCGGGAGAGAGCGCCATGCGCGTGATGTCGATCATCCGGTCGGCCCACGCGCTCGCGAGCTGAGGCGTCACGCACAGCTCTCCCCAATAGTCGGCCAGGTTCTCGATGTAGGGCATTTGATCGGCTGCATGGGCCTCGTAGAGCCGCTCGAGCCACTTCTCCCGCACCGGAACCGGCACATCGGCCGCGCTGATGATGGGCACGAGGGCTTCGATCGCGCGGGAGACGGCGGATCCGAGCGCGCCGGATGAGCTGTTCACGTGCTCCAGGGCCGGCGAGAGCCGCTCGATCAGGCGTACGGCGCCTTCCGCTGCGGTCGCTGGATCGTTGCGGGAGACGGACCTGATCTCCGCAACTGCGTCTTTGATACGCGCCACCGCCGTGGGCGAGGACCTCCAGGAGAAGGCGTTCGGGCGGATGCGGCTGGGGAACTGCCACTTATGAGCAGCCGATTTCCGGGTGGTCACGATCGATGGAGAGTGCGCGGTTGGATGGGACTTGACGGCAAGCGTGTCGCTGGAAGTGTACCTGCGGGGGCGGGTGGTCTTGAGCTTCTGTCTTCTGGGGCACATTTTATCCGCTACATGAATGATTATCATCCATGACGTGTCAATCCTTCATCGCATCGTCGGAACCGCGCTCGTCGAGCGCCTGAAGGTCATGCCGGCCGTCGTGGTCACAGGTGCGCGGCAGACCGGCAAGAGTACCTTGGCGGAACATCTCGTGCCGGGCGAGCGGCGCTGTGCATCCTTGGACGACTTCGAAGTGCTCGATCTCGCGAGGCGGGCACAGCGGTCCCACGCTCGAATGGATCACACCAGACATCCTGGCGGCGCCTTGGTGGCGAGTGCTTTGAGTCACGAGGTGCTCGCGCAAGCGCGCATCGCGCTCAGCCCGCATACCCCGATGCTGCGTATCGATCCCTGCGATGGCAACCCTGTAGAATCAAACCGTGTGCTTTGGGTAAGGGTGCTTGATCGGGGACTACGCGGGCGATATGGAGCGAAGGGCGGCTGAGTTCCGCCGCTCGATTTCAGCCCGACGGCAGGCTGATCCCAGCTATTCCAGACCCGGCGCGAAATCGCTGCGACGAGGGCGTTTCTCCGCAAGGCGGTTGCGTCGAGCGCGCCGCGGTGGCCACGCGGGATCACCCGGGGACGGTCATAAGCAGAGTCATTGGGCATTGGGCCGGCTCCGCCGGAATGATCGGCGTTGAATGTACGTCCTGGTGCGCAACTGCCAGTACCCGGACAACATCGTTGAGCGGGACCACCGGGGGATCCAGGGCCGATGTCGGCCCATGCGCGAATTCAATTCTTCCTGGAGTGCGGCGGGGACCCTGGCGGGCATCCGGCTCGCGCATCCGATGGGCAAGCGCCGGCGCATCGTTGACGCCACCCCGGCCATGACCACCGGGCGCCCCTCGCTGCGCAGGCGGCGATCGATGGCATTCTTGTGGTCCGGCAGGACTTATGCCTCGATGTCTGCGATGCCGAGCTTGCGCGCGACGGACTCCGCGGTAGCCCGGTCACCACCCGTGATCATCACGATCCGAATGGAGTCCCGTCTGAGTCGCTCGAGCGCTCGCGGCTCGCGACAAGCGATGGCAGGGTCGACTGCTCGAATTTCCGAGCCGCACCACGGCCGTCACCTGCGGTTCGAAGTGGGGGCCACGCAGCCCCGAGGCTTTCGCAGTGGAGGCGCTGGACGCAGGATCATCGGGATAGGATGCAGATGATGGAGACAAGTTGTGCGCCAGATGCGGAAGATGGAGCGAGGGGCAGGCATATCGGCACACGCCCGAAATAGCCGAAAGCCCGTCGCAATACGTTCACTCTCTGCACGCGATCCGGTAATCCACGTATTGGCCGGGACGACCGGGCTGCGGTAGATTTTTGAGTCATGCGCGGTCGCGGGCTCTTTTCGCGTCATCTAACGGTCCTGCTTCTCATGACCGTGGCGGTGGGCCTGGCCCAGTCCGACTGGGCATGCGCGACGATGCTCAGCCCGGCACACGCGGCCCTCCGTTGCCCCATGGCTGGCCAGGGCGCGCCTGGTCCGTCCGGTGGACGGACGCCGATGCCCACTCATCGTCAGTCCTGCCCAATGCTGGGCATGTGTGGCGGGATGCCGGCACAAATGCTCCAGGCGCCTCAACCGCAAGTGCGTCTGGTCCTTCCCGGCTTCTCGCCGGCGGCCGCCGTGGTCACGGCCTCTGTGGCGGCGCACCGGATGCCGCCGGCGCAAGGACCGCCGCATCTCGTGGTCGCCCTTCCGGCGGCTCACGTTTATCTCACGACTCTCCGCCTGAGAATTTAGCCCTCCCGCTGCGAATTTCCGCCTGCGTGCCCGAGGCACGCGGGCGCGTCCCGTCCCGTTTCGCTTCGCAGCAGGGGTGTACTGTGCAACACCGACGGAGAATCTGTGCCGCCGCGGCCAGTTGGGCTTTATTCGTTGCCTTCAGTTACGGCCGAGCCGCTACCGCGCAGCCCGCGGGCGTGTTGCCTCGTGCACCGCTGACGGTCGAGTCCTTTACCCAGGCGGTACTCGAGCGCAACGCGGATTTCGAGGCCATGCGTCAGGCGGTTCTTGCGGCTCTCGCGCGTGTCCGTCCCGCCGGCAAGCTTGCCGATCCCGTGCTGAGCGTCTCGGCGGCGCCGCGCACGTTCGGCAGCTCGATGGGCTCAGGCAGTGACATCGAGATCAGTCAGGCTCTGCCGTGGTGGGGGACGCTTGATGCGCGCAGGCAGGTGGCCCGCGCGAAGGCCGAGGCGGCAAGTGACGACCTCGATGCGCTTCGTCTGCGTCTGGCGGCACTCGCCCGGGGCTCTTTCGCGGACTGGGTGTTTGTCCATCGTGCCCTCGAGATCAATGCCGCCACCCTTGCGGTGATGGAGTCTGTACGAAGCGTCGCCGCCGTGCGCTACGCGAGCGGCCGGGCGCCGCAGGAGGATGTGCTGCAGGCCGATGTCGAGCGCACGCTGCTCGAGCAGCAGCGGCTCGAGTGGCGGCGCGAGATTTCAGTTGTCCGGGCGCGGATGAACGCGCTCCTCGATCGGGCGCCGGACTCACCCGTTCCGGCACCGGCCGACTTGCCCGCGCCAGTTCCGCTCCCGGCCGAGGCGGTACTTCTGCGGCGGGCGCTGTCCCAACCGCGACTCGCAGCGCTCGAGGCCGGGGAACGGGCAGCCGAGGCGAGGGAGCGGCTCGCCAGGAAAAGCCGATTCCCCGAGTTCCGCGTCAATGCCGGCTACGACAGCATGTGGGCTGATCCGGCCATGCGACCGATGGTGGGCCTTTCCTTCACGGTGCCGATCGATCAAAGCAAGTACCGCGCCGATATCGATGCGGCCCACGCCCAGGCACTGCAGGCGAACGCACGGTTTCAGGATCAGAAGGCAGCTCTCCTCGCCGATCTCTCGGCCTCTTACGCCTCGACCCGGGAGGCTGCGCAGTCGGTCGCCCTCTACCATGACGATCTCGTGCCGCTCGCGCGGGATGCGCTCCAAGTGGCCCTGAGCGGGTATGGCAGTGGTCAGGGCAGCTTTCTCGAAGTGCTCACCGCGGAGCAGCGCCAGCTCGAAGCGGAACTCGGGCTCGCCCGGGCGCAATCCGACTACTTCCGGCAGCTGGCGACGCTCGAGCAGCTGAGCGGACCCGGATGGGCGGCGGACCTGACCGGCGGGAGGGTTCAATGATGAAGAACTATCGCGCAGCGTTTCTCGTGACTCTCGCCCTCAACCTCGCACTGTTGTCCGGGGGAGCGGCGCTGTGGTGGCGTCACCGCGGCCCTGCGGCCGCCAGTGCCGCGCAGACCCAGGAGCCTCAGGCGGCTCCAAGCACCGACTCCGGGAGCTCACGGTCCGCGCGTGTGCGTCAACCGCTCGCATCGCTGCAGCTTTCGCCGCAGCGTCTGCAGAGCATCGGCGTGCGGATTGGCGTGGTGCGCCGGCAGTCTCTGACGGACCGCATCCGTACGACAGGCAACGTTGCGGTGGATGAGACCCGGCTCGCCTACGTGCAGGTGCGCTTCTCCGGCTACCTCCAGAAAGTGTTCGTCGATTCCACCTATCAGTATGTGCACAAGGGGGAGCCGCTGTTCACCATCTACAGCCCGGCGCTGTTCTCAACGGAGCGCGAGTACCTGGTGGCAAGACGGAGTCAGCAGAAGCTTGCGCGCAACCCGGATCCCACCGTGCGCGCCGATGCCGCGTCGCTCGTTGAGGCTGCGGCCGAGCGCCTCGCGCAGTGGGGCATTCCGCGCCGGGAGATCGCGCGGTTGCGGGCAACGGGGCGGGTCCGCAAGGACCTGGTCATCGATTCGCCGGTGTCGGGATTCGTGACGGAGCGTGAAGCGCTCCCGAACGCGTATGTCCAACCCGGCACACGCCTCTATACCCTCGCCAACCTTTCGACCATCTGGGTGTTCGCCCAGGTGTTCCAGAGCGACCTCGGGCGATTGAAAGTCGGCGATCCGGCGACGCTCACCGTCGACACCTACCCGGGCCGGATTTTCACTGGACGGGTGGATTTCATCTACCCAGACATCGATCCCCAGACCCGCACCGCGCGGGTGCGCCTGCGATTCCCGAATCCCACCCTGCAGCTGGTTCCGGGCATGTTCGTCAACGTCTCCCTCGGTATTCCGTTGGGCCGGCACCTGGTCATTCCCGTCTCCGGAGTCCTTCAGACGGGCGCACGCCAGATCGTGTTCCTGGACCAGGGCGGGGGCCGTCTCGCGCCACGCGATGTTCTGCTCGGCGCACAGGTCGGTGGCCGGTACATCGTGCTCAAGGGCCTCAAGCCCGGTGAGCGGATCGTCACCTCGGCGAACTTCCTGATCGACTCCGAGAGCCAGCTGCAGGCGGCGCTCGGCGCGTTCGCGCCGAGCGCGGTCATCGCGGCTGGCGCGGACACTCCGCGTGTCCACATCGCGATGAGCACTCAGCCGAGTCCGTTGCGTGTCGGGTCCAATGTCATCCGCGTCATGCTCGCGGGCGAACACGGCGTGCCCGCGAACCGGATGCAGGTGAGCGTCACGTTCGTCAAACCGGCCATGCCGGAGATGGGCATGGCGGGGCAGCGTGTGTCGGTCTTTCTGCCGGAGAGGGGTGCGGGAACGTACCAAGGCTCGGCAACGCTGCCCTCAGGTGGCGCCTGGCAGGTCGCGATCGTGGTGCAGCAGGGCGGGCAGATGATCGCCCGTGAGCAGCTGTCGGTTGAAGCGGCCGGAGGGCTGTAGATGATCGCGCGAATCCTCCGCTGCTGCGCCGCGAACCGCTTCCTCGTCTTCACCGGCACGGTTCTGGTCCTCGTGGCGGGTATCTGGGCGATGCGGCACACCCCGCTCGATGCGTTGCCGGACATTTCGGACGTCGAGGTGGTCATTCACACCCGCTGGGCCGGTCAGCCGCCGAGTCTCATCGAGGACCAGGTCACCTACCCGATCGTGACGACGATGCTGGCCGCGCCGCGGGTCAAGGCGGTACGCGCCCAGACCATGTTCGGCGATTCGTACGTATTCGTCGTCTTCAAGGATGGGACCGACCTCTACTGGGCCCGCTCCCGGGTTCTCGAATACCTGCAGCAGATCGAGGGACGTCTGCCGGCGGGCGTCCACCCGGTCATCGGTCCGGATGCCACCGGGGCGGGCTGGGTGTACGAGTACGCGCTCGTCGATCACACCCATCGCTATAGCCTCGCGCAGCTGCGCAGCCTGCAGGACTGGACGCTGCGCTATCAGCTCGAAACGGTACCGGGCGTCGCGGAAGTCGCTTCCATCGGCGGCTTCGTTCGCCAGTACCAGGTGAATCTCGACCCCGACAGGCTGCGCGCTTTCGGCATCCCGTTATCGACGGTCATCGATCGCGTCCGGGCGAGTACCAACGAGGTGGGTGGCGGTGTGCTCGAGCTCGCCGGCACGCGCTACATGATCCGCGGTCTCGGCTACATTCATTCGCTGCGTGATCTCGCCGACATCCCCGTGGCCGTGAAAAATGGGACCCCGGTGCTGGTGCGCGACCTGGGAAGCGTCTCCTTCGGGCCCGAGGCTCGAAGCGGGGTCGCGGACTGGCAGGGAGAGGGCGAGACCGTCGGCGGCATCGTGATCATGCGCTACGGCGAGAATGCTCTCAAGGTGATCAACGCGGTGAAGCGGAAGATCGCAGCGCTTGCTCCCTCGCTCCCGCGCGGGATCGAGATCCGCACGGCCTATGATCGCTCCGGCCTGATCCGAGCCTCGATCGGCACGCTCGAACGGGATCTCATCGAAGAGGCGCTGGTCGTGAGCCTGGTGATCATGCTGTTTCTCTGGCACGTGCGCTCGGCGCTCATTCCGATTCTCTCGATCCCGATCGCGGTCATTGCATCCTTCATCCCGATGTATTTCCTGCATGTCTCGAGCAACATCATGTCCCTCGGTGGACTGGCGCTCGCGATCGGGGTGCTCGTGGATGCGGCCATCGTCATGGTCGAGAATGGCTATCGACGGCTCGCCGAGGAGGGGACCGCCGCTGAGGGAAGTGCAGCGGGCACGCCGCAAGGCGCAGGCGGGAACGTGCCGGATCATGAGCAGAAGGCCGGTACAGAGCCCCTTTCACCGTCGCAGCGGCGGGCGATCCTGCTCAGTGCCGCCGAACAGGTCGCACCGGCCCTTTTCTTTTCGCTCATCATCATCATCGTCTCGTTCCTGCCGGTCTTTCTCCTTCAGGCGCAGGAGGGCCGGCTCTTTCACCCGCTCGCCTGGACCAAGACGCTTGCGATCGCGTGCTCTTCGATTCTCGCGATCACCCTCGTGCCGGTGCTGATGCCGATGTTCATCCGTGGGCGGCTGCGCTCCGAGGCGCACAATCCCCTCTCGCGCTCGACCCGTGCGGCCTAGCTGCGGGGG
>JAKAFQ010000135.1 GCA_021817875.1 Pseudomonadota bacterium | reverse complement strand
GTCACGATCACGCTGGAGCGGCCGTAGCTCATCAGCGGCAGCGTCAGGCCCTTGGTCGGCAACACCCCCATGTTGACTCCGATGTTGATGAACGCCTGCATGCCGACCCACAGGCCGAAGCCGGCGGCGAGCAGCTGCTGGAACATCAGCTCGGCGCGGGCGGCCATCTGCGCGATCTGGAATGCCCGCCAGATGAGCGCCACGAACAGCGCGATGGTGGCGAGCACGCCGGCAAGGCCGAGCTCCTCGGCGAGCACCGCGAACAGAAAATCGGTATCGGCCTCGGGCAGATAAAACAGCTTCTGTACGCTGTTGCCGAGGCCGACTCCGAACCACTTGCCGCGACCGATCGCGATCAGCGACTGGGTGAGCTGGAAACCGCTCCCGTAGGGCGAGGCCCAGGGATCGAGGAAGCCGGTGATGCGCCGCAGCCGGTAAGCGGAGGTGACCGCCAGCAGCCCGAAGGCTCCGGCCGCCACCACGGTGATGGCGAGCACGTAGCGCAGGCGGGCGCCGCCGAGAAACAGCATGCCGAAGCCGGCGGCGAACAACACCACCGCGGCGCCGAAGTCCGGTTCCAACAGCAGCAGCGCGGCGATCAGCGCCAGGAGCACCAGCGGCTTGACCAGCCCGGTGAAGGTCTCGCGCAGCTCCTGCTGGTGCCGGGCGGCATAACTCGCGATGTACGTGAGCACCAGCACGCGCGCCAGCTCCGAGACCTGGAAGCTGAATCCGGCCAGATGCAGCCAGCGCCGCCCGCCGTTCACCCGCACGCCGAGTCCCGGCACCAGCACCGCGAGCAGCAGCACGATGGCCCCGAGCAGCAGCCAGGACGAGAGGCGCTCGAGGCGCTCGCACCTGAAGCAGAACACGAACACCCCGCCGGCGACGCCGATCGCCGCGGCAACCAGCTGGTGTTCGAGGAAATAGAACGGATTGCCGGCATACCGTCCGGCGATCGAGATGGATGCCGAGGTGACCATCACCAGGCCGAACAGCAGGATCGCCAGGGTCAGCGTCAAGGTCACCATGTCGATGTGCAGGGTGCGCGAGCGGACGCTCGAGCGCGCGAACGACAGCGGCGTGCGCGGGCTCACGGGCCCAGCTCCCTGACGGCCCGGGCGAACACCTCGCCCCGGTGCGCATAGTCGCGGAACATGTCGAGGCTCGCGCAGGCCGGTGAGAGCAGCACCGTGTCGCCCGGGCTCGCCGCCCGGGCCGCCGCCGTCACGGCGTCCTGCATCGTCTCGCAGCGCTCGATCGGACAGACACCCTGCAGAGCCTCGGCGAGGCGCGGCGCATCGCGCCCGATCAGCACCAGGTGGCGCACCTTGCCGCGAAAGGCCTGCGCAAGCGGCCTGAAGTCCTGATTCTTGCCTTCGCCGCCGGCGATGAGCACCAGCGGCCCCTGCATGCCGTTCACGGCGGCCAGCGTCGCCCCGACATTGGTTCCCTTGGAGTCATCCACATAGGCGACAGCGGCGATCTCGGCGATCCACTCGGTGCGGTGCGCCAGCCCCGGGAACTCCTGCAGCTCGGCGCACATGGCCGCGAGCGGCACATCGAGTGCTTCGCCGAGCGCCAGCGCCGCCAGCGCGTTGGCCGCGTTGTGCAGGCCGCGAATCCGCAGGGCCGACAGCGGCAGCAGCGGCTCTGTACGGCGCATCAGCCACGGGCCGGCGCGATCCTCCACGGTGTAATCGGCTCCGGCGGCGCCCCGCAGCGAGAAGCCGAGCACACGCTGTCCGGCACCCGGCATGTGTGCGACGAACGGATCATCCAGATTGACCACGGCGGTATCGCAGCGCTCGAAGATCCGCGCCTTCGCGAGCGCATAGGCCTCGAGCGTCGGGTACCGGTCGAGATGATCCGGGCTGACGTTGAGCACGGCCGCGGCCTTCAGATCGAGCGACTGGGTCGTTTCCAGCTGGAAACTCGAGAGTTCGAGCACGTACAACCCGGGAGACTCCGCGCGGGCGAGCAGATCGAGCGCCGGGTCGCCCAGGTTCCCGCCCACCCGGACGTCGATCCCGGCGCGCGCCGCCATACGCCCGACGAGCGTCGTGACGGTGCTCTTGCCGTTGGTGCCGGTGATCCCCGCCACCGGCGCGTCGGCCGCGCGCGCAAACAGCTCGATGTCTCCAAAGATCTCGATGCCGCGGCGGCGCGCTTCCACGAAGAAGGGATGATCGAGCGGCAGGCCGGGCGAGGCGATGACGCACACCGCCTCATCGAGCAGGGCGGTATCGAGCCTGCCGGTGCGCACCGGGATGCCGGGATCGAGCCGGCGCAGCTGCTCGAGCTGCGGCGGGTCCGCCCGCGTGTCGGTGACCGCCAGCCGCCAGCCGTGCTCGCGCAGATAGCGCACACACGAAAATCCGCTGCGTCCGAGACCGGCGATCACGCAGGCAGAGGGTTTGCGGCCGGTGGTGCTCATCGCAGCTTCAGCGTCGCCAGTCCCGCCAGCACCAGGATCAGCGAAATGATCCAGAACCGCACGATGACCTTCGGTTCGGCCCAGCCTTTGAGTTCGAAGTGATGATGGATCGGCGCCATGCGGAAGATGCGCCGGCCCGTGAGCTTGAAGGATGCGACCTGCAGGATGACCGAGGCCGTCTCGAGCACGAATACCCCGCCCATGAGCAGCGCGACCAGCTCCTGGCGCACGATCACCGCGATGACCCCGAGCGCCGCGCCGATCGCCAGCGCGCCGACATCGCCCATGAACACCTGGGCCGGGTAGGTGTTGAACCACAGGAAGCCGAGCCCCGCCCCGGTCAGCGCCGAACAGTAGATCAGCAGCTCGCCGGCCCCCGGGATCTGCGGGATCTCCAGGTAATGGGCGAACACGGCATTGCCGCTGGCGTAGGCGAAAATACCGAGCGCCGCCGATACCAGCGCCGCGGGCATGATGGCGAGACCGTCGAGACCGTCGGTCAGATTCACCGCATTGCTCATGCCGACGATCATCAGGTAGGCGATGGTGATGAACGCCGCGGCGGGCAGCGGCTCGGCAAACGATTTGAAGAACGGCAGGAACAGCGTCTTCTCCGCCGGCACGCGCGCCGTGTAGAACAGCACTGCCGCGGCCGCCAGACCTGCGATCGACTGCAACAGGTACTTCCAGCGGGCCGCGAGCCCACGCGGATTGCGTACCACGAGCTTCAGGTAATCGTCGAGAAAGCCGATCAGGCCGAACACGAAGGTCACGGCGAGCACGAGCCACACCTGGTGGTTGTCGGGCTGCGCCCAGAGCAGCGTGCTCACCAGCGTGGTCACCAGGATCAGCGTGCCGCCCATGGTGGGCGTGCCGGCCTTGGGCAGGTGGCTCTGCGGCCCGTCGGTGCGCACCACCTGGCCGATCTGGTAGCGCGAGAGCCGCTCGATCATGCGCGGCCCCACCAGCAGCGACAGCACGAGCGATGAGCCCGTGGCGAGAATCGCCCGGAACGTCAGGTAAGAGAACACGTGAAAGCCCGAGTGCCAGGCAGACAGGCGCTGCGCGAGCCAGTAGAGCATTCAGTGCGCCTCCGGGCGGTTTTCCGCATCGCTCACCAGGGCCGCCACCACCCGCTCCAGCCTGTTGACCCGGGAGCCCTTGACCAGCACGCTCACCTCGACCGTCTCGCTCGCCAGCGCCCCGAGGAGCGCCTCGGTGAGCGCCTGGGAATCCGGGAACCACTGCGCGCCTGCGCCGAAGCGCTCCACGGCAAGCGCCGCGAGGGGTCCGACCGCAAACAGCCGCTCCAGGCCGTGCTGGCGCGCCAGCGTGCCGATCTCAGCGTGCGCCTCGGGGCCGAAATCGCCGAGCTCTGCCATCTCGCCGAGGACCAGCCACCGACGTCCCGAGAGCGAGCCGAGCACCTCGATGCCGGCGCGCACCGAGCTCGGGTTGGCGTTGTAGGAGTCATCGAGAATCCAGGCGCCACGGGCCGCGCGTTTCAACTGCAGGCGTCCCGGGACCGGCCGGACCGAGGCGAGACCGGCCGCGATGTGCTCGAGGCTCGCGCCGGCGCAGCCGGCGGCGGCGGCGGCCGCCAGCGCGTTGCCGATGTTGTGCCGCCCGCCGAGGTGCAGCTCGATGTCGGCCGTCCCGAGCGGGCACAGCAGCCTGAAGCGGGTCAGGAAGCCCTCCGGCGTGAGGGTGGAATCGATGTTCGTGGCGCGGAAATCGGCCTGCGCGGCGCTGCCGAAGCTGGTGATGCGCGCCGCCGTCATGCCGCGCCAGAGCCCGAAGAATGCATCGTCCGCATTCAGTACGGCGCTTGCCTGCGAGCCCAGTCCCTGGACCATTTCGCCTTCGGCGTGCGCGACGCCTTCGAGGCTGCCGAAGCCTTCCAGGTGCTCCGCCCCGGCATTGGTGATCAAGCCCACCGTCGGACGGGCGATGGCGGCCAGCTCCGCCACCTCCCCGGCGTGGTTTGCGCCGATCTCGATCACCGCCGACCGATGCGCCGCCTGCAGCCGCAACAGCGTCAGCGGCACGCCGAAGTGATTGTTCAGGCTGCCGCGGGTGGCGAGACAGCTGCCTGCCTGCGCCAGTATCGCCGCGGTCATTTCTTTGGTGGTGGTCTTGCCGTTGCTGCCGGCGACTCCCACCACCGGGATCTGAAACCCCTCGCGCCAGGCGCGCGCGGCGCGCTGCAGCGCCGCCAGCGTGTCGGGGACCACGATCTGCGGCAGTGCCAGCGGCTGCACCCGCGAGACCAGCGCGCCTGCGGCACCGGCCTCGAGTGCCGCGCGCACGAACTCGTTGCCATCGAAGCGCTCCCCGCGCAGCGCGATGAACAGCTCGCCGGCGGTCAGCGTACGGCTGTCGCTCGAGACCGCGCTGTACGGGCGGTCGGCTCCCTCCAGGCGCCCGCCACAGGCGCGGGCGAACGCCGCGAGCGTCCGGGTCGGCACCGCGCTCACGGGCATGCCTCCCCGAGACCGAGCGCCTCGCACACCACGGTCTGATCCCGGAAGGCCCGGCGCTCGTGGCCGTAAATCTGGTACGCCTCGTGTCCCTTGCCGGCCACCAGCACCACGTCCTGAGGCGCACAGCGCCCGAGTGCCAGACGGATCGCCGCGCGCCGGTCATGTTCGATGCCGATCCGCGCCGTCGCCTGGACACCGGAGAGAATGTCCGCGGCGATCCGCCCCGGGGCCTCGGTGCGCGGATTGTCATCGGTGACGATGACCTCATCGGCGAGGCCGGCCGCGATGCGGCCCATCATCGGCCTCTTGCCGGCATCCCGGTCGCCGCCGCATCCAAACACGAGGCGCAGCGTGCCGCGGCAATGCCGCCGCGCGGCGCGCAGCGCCTTGTCCAGCGCATCGGGCGTATGCGCATAGTCCACGATCGCAAGCGGCCGGCCCGCATCCCCGCCGAATGCCTCCATCCGGCCCGGCGCCGCGCGGCAGCCCTGCAGAGCCCGAAGCGCCTCGGCGAGCGGCACGTCCGCGCCGAGCAGCATCGCGAGCACCGTCAACGCATTGTCGGCGTTGAATTCGCCGATCAGCGGCACCGTGAGCTCACCGTCCCCCCACGAGGACTCGATGCGCAGGCGCAGCCCGGTGCCCTCGGGCCGAACCTCGGATGCACGCACCCGGCGCGCACCGGGCGGCATGGCATCGCAGGCGGCACTGCGCGCCGTGACGATCAGGGCCGCCGCGGCCGCCTGCGCGGCGAGCTGGCCCCCGAACGCATCGTCGATGTTGATCACCCGGTTGACCAGACCCTCGACGGCAAACAGCCGGGCCTTGGCGCCCGCATACGCTCCCATCGTGCCGTGGTAGTCCAGATGATCGCGAGTGAGATTGGTGAAGGCCGCGGTGTGCAGGCGAACGCCCGCGATGCGGTGCTGATCGAGCGCATGCGATGAGACTTCCATGCCCACCCAGCGTGCGCCGAGGCTTTTCAGGCGCGCCAGCCGTCGCTGCACGCTGACGGCATCGGCAGTCGTGTGTTCGGTATCCTCGAGGGCGCCCGGGAAGCCGAAGCCGAGCGTGCCCATGTAGGCGGCGGCCCGGCCGCAGCGCTCGAGCGCCTGGGTGAGCAGCCAGGCGCAGGTCGTCTTGCCGTTGGTCCCGGTGATTCCCGCCACGGCGAGCGAATGGGAGGGATCGCCGAAAAACCGGCCGGCGATCACACCCGCATGGCGCGCGAGCTGCGCAACCGGGGCAACGAACACCCGGTGCGCCTCGCCCGGCAGCTCCCTGAAACCGGCCTGCCCGCGCTCCGACGGGTCGGGACGACCCTCCCCGAGCGCCTTCTGCACGAGTTCGCGGGCACCGGGATACGGTTCGTACAGCAGCACGCTCGCCCCGCGCGCCAGTGCTTCGCCGGCGAACGCAAGACCGTGCCGGGCGCGTCCTGCGCACGCCAGGAACAGGGCGCCGGGCGAGGCGGCGCGGCTGTCGAGCGTGACGTCACTCACCCGCAGGTCGGGCGGCGTCTCGAGCAGTCCACGAGTGAGCTCGGCAAGCGGTCGTGCAACCGGGGGTATGGCGCTCATTTCCATCATTGCAGGGAGGCCACCTGCAGCGTGCGCGCGGGCGAGACGGGCTCATCCGGTGCCACCCCCATCAGGCGCAGCGCCCGGCCCACCACCTTTGAGAACACCGGGGCCGAGACATCGCCGCCGTAATAAAGACCATTGTGCGGGTCGTGCACGACCACCACCGCGGCGAGCCGCGGTGCGCTGGCCGGCGCCACCCCCGCGAACACCGCGGTGTAGGCATTCCGATCATAGGCGCCGTCGCGCAGCTCCCACGCGGTGCCGGTCTTGCCGGCCACCGTGTAGCCGGGGATGGCCGCGAGCGGCGCGGTGCTCCCGGGCAGGATCACCGAGCGCATCATCTGCAGCAGTTCGCGGCACAGGTTCGCCGGCATGATGCGCCGGCCCGCAGGCGGCGCGTTCACCCGCAGGAAGGAGACCGGCCGCTCGACCCCGAACGCGCCGAGGGTTGCGTAGGCGTGCGCCAGCTGCAGCGCGGTGACCGAGATGCCGTACCCGTGCGCCATGGTCGCAATGCGGATCGGGCGCCAGTCCCTGTAGCTGGTCAGCTCGCCGGCCGCCTCGCCCGGATAACCCTCGGTGGCGAGCTGGCCGAAGCCGAACTTGTGCAGCGTCGTCCAGATCAGCTTCGGAGGCAGCGAGAGCGCGATGTGAGCCATGCCCACGTTGGAGCTCTTGCCGAGGATCGTGGCGATGTCGATCGGCCCGAGGTCCTGCTCGTCCCGGAAGACATGGCCGTCGACCCGGATGAACCCCGGGGAGGTATTGATGATGCTCTGATTGTTGTAGCGGCCGGTCATGAGCGCCGCGGCGATGAAGAACGGTTTGATGGACGAGCCGGGCTCGAACACGTCGGTGACCGCACGATTGCGATACAGCTGAGGCAACAGCTGGTCGCGATCGTTCGGATTGAACCCCGGCTGATCGACCATGGCGAGCACCTCGCCGGTGGCGATGTCGAGCACCACCATGCTGCCCGAGCGCGCCCGCTGCGCCGCGACCTGGTCTTTCAGCGCCCGATACGCGAGGTACTGGATGCGCAGGTCGATCGAGAGCACCAGATCCCGCCCGGGACGCGCCCGACGGATGCTCGCGACATCCTGCACGATCCGGCCGTAGCGATCCTCGATGACCCGCTTCTGCCCGTCGATGCCCGTCAGCCACGGATTATAGGCGAGCTCGAGCCCTGCCCGGCCGCGGTCGTTGATGTTGGTGAATCCGATGAGCTGGCCCGCCACCTCGCCGGCCGGATAGTATCGGCGGTACTCGCGCGCCAGATACACCCCGGGGATGCCGAGCGCCTTGATCCGCAGCGCCCGCGGCGGAGGCATCTGGCGCGCGACATAGAGGAAATCGAGATTCGGGTTGCTGCTGATCCGCTGCAGCAGGGTCGCCGGGTTGATGTTGATGGCCGCCGCCAGGCGCCGCACGGCATCCGGGCTGCGCAGAATCTGTTTGGGATTGACCCAGACGGAATCGACCGGCGTGCTCACCGCGAGCGGCTCGCCGTAACGGTCGGTGATGACGCCTCGATGCGCCGGGATGGACACGGTGCGGATGAAGCGCGCGTCGCCCTGCTGGGATAGAAACGTGTACTCGACCAGCTGCAGATCGACCGCCCGCGCGAGCAGCCCCAGAGCGATCGCGGTCAGCACCCCGAGGAGGAAATACACCCGCCAGCGGTAGGCGGGCCGAATGCGATGGCTACGGCGCGCCTTCATGGACGGACGATCACGATGTCCTGCGGTGCCGGCATGGTCATGTGCAGCTTCTTGCCCGCCACGCTCTCGACGATGGCGTGGGTGGACCAGGCACTCTGCTCGAGCTGCAGCTGCCCCCAGCGGATGTCGAGGTTGTCGCGCTGCGCGCTCAGCCGATCGAGCTCGATGAACAGCTGCTGCGCCCGGTATCGGCAGTAGACGACGCCCGCCGCCGACAACAGCACCGCCACCCACAGCGTTCCGACGAGCGCGAGCGAGGCGGCCTGAGAGGCGCCACCCGGCCTGTCCGGGGACTCGTCCCGCAGACGCCGGCGTGTCGCGCGGCCGAGCGCCGTTGCCAACGAGCGGGTCACGCGGTCTTCTCCGCGACGCGCAGCAGCGCGCTGCGCGCCCGAGGGTTGCGCTCGACCTCGGCCGGTTGCGGCCGGAGCTTGTGGCCGATCAGCCTCAGGCGCGGTTCGAGCCCCGGCGGCACCCCGGGCAGGCGGGCGAGACCGGGCTCGAGCTGCGCGGCTTGCTGCATGAATCGCTTGACGAGACGATCTTCGATCGAATGAAAGCTGATGACCGCGAGCCGTCCTCCCGGTCCGAGTGCATCGACGGCGCCGGCGAGCCCCTTCTCGAGCTGGCCGAGCTCGTCGTTGACGTGCATGCGCAGCGCCTGGAAAGTGCGTGTCGCCGGGTGCTTGCCCGGCTCGCGCGTGCGGACGGCGCGGGAGACGATCTCGGCCAGTTGGCCCGTGCGCGTGAGCGGAGCCTGCTGGCGGGCCGCGACGATGGCCTGTGCCACACGGCGCGCAAAGCGTTCTTCTCCGTAAGTGGCGATCACTTGACGGATCTCATCGAGGCTGGCGCGCGCGAGCCACAGCGATACGGGCTCGCCGCGTGTCGGGTCCATGCGCATGTCGAGCGGGCCGTCCGAGCGGAAGCTGAACCCCCGTGCCGCCTCATCGAGCTGCGGCGAGGACACACCGAGGTCGAACAGCGCGCCCCGGCAGATCCGACCGCCCGAATGT
>JAKAFQ010000134.1 GCA_021817875.1 Pseudomonadota bacterium | reverse complement strand
CGCCACCAAGGAGCAGATCGACCAGGGCCTGCCCCTGCCCGGGCGTCAAAGCGGCAATCACGGCAAGAAATCCGCCTCGGGCCGGTTGTTTTTCCAGACCCGCCTCGGCACCGCGGGCGCCCCGGGTCCCGGCAACGACAACGCCATCCTGACACAGACCCTGGCGCTGCAGCGCGAGTTACCGGATACGCGCGTCATCCTGGTCTCCAAGGACATCAATCTGCGCATCAAGGCAGCGGTCCTCGGTGTGCACGTCGAGGACTATTACAGCGACAAGACGCTGGAGGACACCGACGTCCTGTTCAGCGGCATGACCGCCCTGGCCAGGGACTTCTGGGAACGACACGGCCAGGGCATGCGCTCGTGGAAAGAAGGCGAGCGTACGTTCTACGAGATCGCCGGTCCTGCGGTCCACGCGTGGCAGCCGAACCAGGGTGTCTACGAGGACAGCCCGCAGGGGATCGAGGCGATCGTCCGTCGGCTCGATGGCGAGACCGCGGTCATCGAGCTGCTGCGAGACCACCGCAACGAACGCCACGGGGTCTGGGGCATCACCGCGCGCAACCGGGAACAGAATTTCGCCTTGAATCTGTTGCTGGACCCGGAAATCGACTTCGTGACGGTGCTGGGCCCCGCGGGAACGGGCAAGACGCTGCTTGCGCTTGCCACGGGTCTGATGCAGACCCTGGAGCACAACCGGTTCGTCGAGATCATCATGACGCGGGTGACCATCCCGCTCGGAGAGGACATCGGGTTCCTCCCGGGCACGGAGGAAGAGAAGATGGAACCCTGGATGGGGGCCCTGATGGACAATCTCGAGGTGCTGACCGGCGGCCAGGAGGGCGGCAACTGGGGCCGGGCGGCAACCCAGGATCTGCTGCGCAATCGCATCAAGATCCGCTCGCTCAATTTCATGCGGGGACGCACCTTCCTCAATCGTTTCGTGATCCTGGACGAGGCGCAGAACCTCACGCCGAAGCAGATGAAGGCGCTCATTACCCGCGCCGGCCCCGGCACCAAGCTGGTCTGCCTGGGCAATGTCGCCCAGATCGATACGCCCTATCTCACCGAGACCACCTCTGGGCTCACGTATGCGGTCAACCGCTTCCGGGGCTGGCCACACTCGGGGCATGTCACCCTGATGCGGGGCGAGCGCTCGCGCCTGGCGGACTTCGCCTCGGACAATCTTTGAGCGCCCGGACCCGGGACCGGCAGGATCAGAGGGTGCCACGCTTTTTTGATAAGCTGCCCCACGGGCCGTCCGACCGCCCTGCGCCTGAAGAAGTGCAAGGTTCTGCAAACCCCCGGAAACCGCCCCCCGCCCCCCGAGGTCCAAGCTGCATGCGCGCGCTCGTCTGGATATTGCTCGCCGCTTTCGTGAATGCCACGGCTGCGGCGGCCACGGCACCTCCTCCGCTGCCTCCGATTCCGCTCACCACCGATCTGCCCTCGGCCATCGATTCACAGCTGCCGAACCTCGGCAGCGCGGCCTCGGTCGCGCTGCCGAAGAACGAGCAGTTCCAGATCGGCTACACCATGATGCTGCAGATGCGCGCGCAGCATCAGCTGCTCCAGGATCCGGAGGTCGAGGAATATCTGAACTGGGTCGGCAAGCGTCTCGCCTCGCAAAGCGCCCAGGGCGCGGCCAACTTCCACTATCTGTGCGTCAACACCCCGGTGATCAACTCATTCGCGGCGCCGGGAGACTTCGTTTTCATCAACTCGGGCCTGATTCTGTTCACCAAGACCGAGTCCGAGCTGGCGGCGGTGATGGCCCACGAGACCGCGCACGAAACCCAGAATCACATCGCCCGCAAGCTTCTCAACGCGCAGCATGCCAACATGGAGTCCCTGGCGGCCATGCTGGCCACCATACTGCTCGGCGCGGTCGGCGGCGGCGGCGGCCAGGCGATCGAGGGCGGCGTCATCGCCTCGCAGGGGCTCGCCGCGCAGGAGCAGATCGACTACAGCCGCAGCGTCGAGGAGGAAGCCGACCGCGTCGGCATCGAGTACCTCACCGCCGCGGGATTCGATCCGGAGGCCATGGCCGACGTGTTCGACCGGCTCATGGACATGCAGGGCGTGCAGGATGCCTGGGTTCCGGCCGTGCTCATCGGTCACCCGATCACCACCAACCGCATCGCCGAGGCCCGGGCCCGTGCTGCGCAGTTCCCGCCTGCTCCCGACACCAGCTCGCCCGACTACTACCTCATCAAGGCCCGCATCCGGGTGCTGACGGCACCGGCGGACGAGGACGTGCAGCGGTATTTCGCCAACAAGATCGCGCACGGAGATCACAGCCTGGGCACGCTGTACGGCGATGCGCTCGCGTTGATGCGCGACCGCCAGGCTCTGCGGGCGGCAAAGATCCTGAGCAAACTGGAGCACCAGCACCCGGACCTGCACCTGCTCTACGCCGCGCTCGGTCAGGCGCAGGCGCAGGCGGGCGAGATGCCGCAGGCGCTCGCCACCTTCGCGCAGGCCAAGCGGCTGTTTCCGCTCAATGTGCCGGTCACGGTGCGCTACGCCCAGACGCTCATGGATGATGGCAAGAACGCGCAGGCCCACGCGATGTTGCTCGACCTGTTCAATCTGGTGCAACCGACGCCGGGTCAGATCCAACTGACCGCCCGCGCCGCCAGCGCGGCCGGCGATCTTGCGGACGCCTACTATTACATGGGCGAATACCAGCTCTCGCTGGGCAATCTGCCGCTCGCCGTGAAGCAATATCAGATCGCGCTCGGCATGCCGGGACTGAACCCGGTGCAGCGCAAGCGCATCGCGGCGCGGGAGAAGCAGGTGAGGGACTACCTGGCGAGCATGGGGCCGCGCCACTGATCCCGGGCCGGGGCCGGGCGCGCGGCCTCGGCGCAGGCACACCGGCTGCCTGCGGTCCCTGCCGCCGCGCGGCGGCTTTCCCCCTGGAAGCCCCTGCGGACGATGACCGGCGCCGCAACCGCATCCGGCGACCTGCGGGCTTCCTAAGCCCCCGGCCTGCGCTGCTACAATACGCAACCTTTTTCGTGCACGGACCGGCCATGCCACGCATTTGCAACAGATTGTCGCTCGCCGCGCTCACCCTGGGCTGCGCCGCGTTGATGGGCTGCGCTGCCGTGCCGCGCGCCGAGCGCAACCCGGCCGATCCCTGGCAGCGGATGAACCGCGCGACGTTCAGCTTCGACTACCAGTTCTACAGGCATGTCGCCGAACCGGTGGCCAAAACGTACGTGCGCATCACTCCCGCCCCGATCCGCCGGGGAATCGCGAACTTCTTCGATAACCTGGAGTACCCGACCGTGATCGTCAACGACCTGCTGCAGGGTCAGCTGTCGGCCTTCGGGCGCGATACGGCAAGACTGCTGGTCGACACCACGTTCGGCATCGGCGGGCTGATGGATCCGGCCACGCGCATGGGCCTGGCGCGCGACGACCGGGACTTCGGCCAGACCTTCGGCAAGTGGGGCATCCCCACCGGACCGTACCTGGTGCTGCCCATCCTCGGGCCCTCGGATCTGCGCGATGCGATCGGCCTGGTGCCCGCGGTGTTCACCTCGCCGTTGTATTACGTCAACAACACGGCGGCGACTTATTCGACCGCGGGGGTCGAGACCGTGAATACGGCGACCGAAATGCTGCCGGATCTGAAGCTCGACCAACAGGCTTTCGATCATTACGCATTCGCACGCGACGTGTACCTGTCGAGGCGCAGGTTCATGGTCGAGGGCAGCAGGAAGCACAAGGGCGCCGAGCAGGAGCTCCAGGAGCTCGAACAGTCGAGCGGCAACTGACCGGGGCGCTCAGACGCCCTTCAGCAGCAACTCATCCACTGCGCTGATGCGCGCCAGGCCGAGCAGTCCCGCGGGAAGCTGCTCGTAGCGCAGCGAGCGACCCGAACGCCGGGCGTCGGCCAGCCAATCGAGCAGCACCGCAAGCCCCGCGCTGTCGGATTGCGAGATTGCCGCGCAATCCATCGCGAGCTTCGGACCGGCATCGCGCAGCGCGATCCGGCCGAGCGCGCGGGCACGCCGGGCCGTCTCGAAAGTGAGCGCACCACGCGCGACCAGCCGGCCGGGCGCTGACCCGGCAATCTCGAACGATGCCTTGCCGGCGGCCACGGTGCGCGCGGATGCCCCCTGCATCACGAGGCGCCGCCAGCGTGAGCCAGCGCGGTCGGTCTGGCACCACTCTGCAGACGCTTGATCTCGGCACCTAGTCCCTGCTGCCGGATCTGTGCGCCGAAGTCATCGCGATAGCTCTTGACGTAGCTGATCCCATCGATATGCACGTCGAACGCCTGCCAGCCCTTCGGCGTCATGTGCATGAGGTATTCCACGGAGACCCGGCTGCCGTTCTCGCGGGTCACCTGGGAGCGCACCGTGGCGAAGTCGGTGCCGCGAGACAGGTGGGTCGGAAAGACCTGCATCATGTTGCTGCGGAAATCCACGAGCGCGCTGCCGTAGTTGACCATCATCGAATGATAGAACGCGTTGACGAAACGCTGGCGCTGCTCCGGGGTCGCCGTGCGCCAGTACCGGCCGAGCACGAGCCGCGCCGCCAGCTGCGTGTCCACATGCGGCAACAGGTACTTGTCGACCAGCTGGGCGACCTTGGCGGGGTCCTTGCGGTACTCCTGCCGATGGCCGTTGAGCGCGCTCAGCAACTGCTGCATGGTGGTCTCGATGACCTGCGAGGGCTGTTGCCAGGCGGGCGCCGCCGGGGCTGCCGCCTGCTGTGCGGCCGCGGCCGGCGCCGGGATCTGCGTCAGAACGGCACCGAGCGCCACGGCGGCGATTGCGATCGTCGGTCTCATTTCTTGGGCTCCTTCGAGCCGCTCTGGCTGCCGGAGCTGCTCTTGTTGGCATAATTGGCGAAGAACTTGTTGATCAGGTTCTCGAGCACGAGCGCCGACTGGGTTTCCTGGATGCGGCTGCCGGCCTTGAGATAGGTATCGAGGCCGCCCGGGCTGATGCTGATGTACTGTCCGCCGAGCAGCCCCTCGGTGTCGATGCTGGCGAAGCTGTCCTCGGGAATCTGGTTGAAACGCTGGTAGATGCGCAGCCAGACCTCGGCGCGGTCGGTCTGGGTGTCGAACCCGACCCGGGTGACGTCGCCGATCCGCACTCCGGCCATCCTCACCGGCGCGCCGACCTTGAGCTGACCGATGTTGTCGAATTCCGCGGTCACCTGGTAGCCCGGCACCTTGTCGAAGCCGAACTTGAAGCCGCTCGAGGGCAGCTGGGTGGTGAGAAACAGGAGTGCGGCCAGGCCCAGCAGCACGAACAGGCCTGTTCCGATCTCGAGGGAGCGATTGGCGCGCATGGGCGGCTTGTCCTCTTACCAGAATGAGCTCTTAGAGAAATGCGGCGGTCAACACGTAATCGAGCAACAGTGTCAGCACCGATGAGGCGACCACGGTGCGCGTGGTGGCCCTGCCGACGCCCTCGGCGGTGGGCTCGGCGTGATAGCCCTCGTTGACCGCGATCAGGCTCAGCACCGCACCGAACACCAGGCTCTTGACGAGTCCTTCGGTCACGTCTTTCAGGGCAATCGCGCTCTGCATCTGGGACCAGAAGATCCCGCGATCGACCCCCATCATCTGCACGCCGACCAGCTGCGCCCCGAACAGCCCGATGACGATGAAGATCGCCGTGAGCAGCGGCATGGCGATGAGCCCGCCGAGGAAACGCGGCGCGGCAACGTAGCGCAGCGGATCGACCGCCATGACCTCCATGGCGGTGAGCTGATCCGTGGCGCGCATCAGGCCGATCTCCGAGGTGAGCGCGGTGCCGGCCCGGCCGGCAAACAGCAGGGCCGTGAGCACCGGACCCAGCTCTTTCAGGAGCGAGAGCGCCACCGCCGTGCCGAGGGCGGCTTCCGAGCCGAACCGATGCAGCAGGTCGTAGCCCTGCAGCCCGAGCACCATGCCGGTGAACAGGCCCGAGAGCATGATGATGATCAGCGAGCGGGCACCGGCGTTGTAAATCTGCGCGATCACGAGCCGCGGTCTCGAGAGCGCCGGCACGCACGCGCCCAGCAGCCGCGCGAAGAACAACGCGGTCACGCCGGCCTTGCGCACCCCCTCCAGCACCCCTTCCCGGGAACGGTTGCTCATGCCTGCCCTCCGAGCAGCTCGGCCGCGTAGTCGGCGGCCGGATAATGAAAGCGCACCGGCCCTTCGGCGCCGCCGGTCATGAACTGGCGCACCGTCGCCGAATCGCTCGCGGCGAGCTCGGCCGGCGAGCCTGCCGCAACCACACGGCCGTCCGAGAGCAGATAGCTGTAGTCGGCAATGGTGGCGATCTCGTGCACGTCATGGGACACCACGACGCTGGTGATGCCCAGCGCGTCGTTCATCTGCTTGATCAGGCGCAGGATGACGCCGAGGGAGATGGGATCCAGACCGACGAAGGGCTCATCATAGATCAGCACTTCCGGATCCATGACGATCGCGCGGGCAAGCGCCACGCGGCGAGCCATGCCGCCGGAGAGCTCCGCCGGCATCAGATCGGCCGCACCGCGCAGTCCCACCGCCTCGAGTTTCGTGAGCACGAGCGTGCGGATCAGCTGCTCCGGCAGGTTGGTGTGCTCCCGCACGGGGAAAGCGACGTTCTCAAAGACATTCAGATCCGTCAGCAATGCCCCATTCTGAAACAGCATGCCCATGCGCCTGCGCATGGCATAGATCTCGGCGCGCCCCATATCGGCCACTTCACGGCCGAACACCACCACCTGGCCTCGATCCGCGTAGATCTGACCCGTGATCAGCCGCAGCAGGGTGGTCTTGCCCGTACCGCTGGGGCCCATCACGGCGGTGATCAAACCCCGGCGGACACGCACGTCCAGTCCGGCGAAAATCGGCCGGCCGTCGACGGCATAGTGCACGTCGCGTACGTCTATGACCGCGTCGGTTTCAACAGCGGGCTGTAAGGGAGCTTGTGGTTCGGCCACGCGGATCCTTTCTGCCCTGCGGTCTCAGGCGGCCTGGGTTTCCATGTCCGCCGTATAGCGGCCCGCGCTCGCCAGGCCGTTGAGCCGGGCACGGCGGGCGAACTCCTGCTGTCCGGCCGCAAAGCCGCTCGCGCGGCCGCCCCACGCCTTGAGCGCGGTCTCCTGCAGCGCCCGCCCGTAGCTGAACGTCAGCGCCCACGGGAGCGGTCCCAGGCGGTTGATCAGGGACAGATGCAGCGTGGCCTCCGCGGGCGACTGGCCGCCGGAGAGGAAGGCGATGCCCGGGACCGCCGGAGGCACGTGCCGCTTCAGACAGCGCACCGTGGCCTCGGCGACCTGCTCCGGCGCGGCGCGCCGGGCAGCCTTTTTGCCGGAGATCACCATGTTGGGCTTGAGCACCATGCCTTCCAGATACACCCGGTGCGCGTGCAACTGCCGGAACACGGTGCTGAGGACGGCGTCGGTGACTTCCTCACACCGCTCGATGGAGTGATCGCCGTCCATGAGCACCTCCGGCTCCACGATCGGCACGATATCGTTCTCCTGGCACAGCGCCGCATAGCGCGCCAGCGCGTGCGCGTTGGCCTTGATCGCGAATGCCGTCGGGACACCGGCGGCGATGTCGATGACCGCGCGCCACTTGGCGAATCGCGCGCCGAGCTGACGGTACTCGGTGAGCCGTCCGCGCAGGCCGTCGAGCCCCTCGGTGATGGTTTCGCCGGGGAACCCGGCGAGCGGCTTGGCGCCTGCGTCGACCTTGATCCCGGGGATGATGCCCTGCCCGGCCAGATACTCGCCAAAAGGCGTGCCCTCACCGGTCTTCTGGCGGAGCGTCTCGTCATAGAGAATCACGCCGTTGATGAACTCCGAGGCGCCGGGGGCGGTGAACAACAGTTCACGGTAGAGTCGCCGGTGCTCCTCCGTGGACTCGAGCTGGATGGCATCGAAACGCTTGCGGATGGTGCCGCTGCTTTCATCGGCAGCCAGTATCCCCTTGCCCCGGGTGACCATGGCCTGGGCGGTTCGGGCAAGCTCGGTGCGGTTCATGGCGGTACTCCGTACAGAATGAATCGGCGGCCGGCACTCGCGCCTGCGCCGCCTGGGTCTTCGCATCAGGGTGCGCAAGGATACCTAAACTCGGCGGCGCCGCTAAGGAGACCTTGTACTTAGGGCTTGGTTCCGGAGCCAATTAGTACTAAACTAGTCCTAGTTCCACAGATTCGCTGCAGGTCAAGGACAGGTCTTTATGGTCCGCATCAGCCGGCTCACCGACTACGCCACGGTACTCCTGGCGGTGCTCGCGATACAGCCCGAGCGGGTGCAAACCGCGGCGGCGCTCGCGGAGAAGACGCATATCGCGGCGCCGACCGTCAGCAAGCTGCTCAAGCAGTTGCAGCGCTCCGGGCTCGTCGTCTCGACACGTGGCCTGCACGGAGGCTACCAGCTCTCGCGCCCCGCGGCCAAGATCAGCGCGGCGGCCATCCTCGATGCCCTCGAAGGGCCCGTCGCGCTCACCGACTGCTCGGTGGCCCAGGGCCAGTGCGACATCGAAGCGTCCTGCCATGTCGGGCACGTCTGGCAGCGGCTGAATCTGGCGATCCGCCGCTCGCTGTTCGACGTGAACCTGGCGCAACTGGCCGGTATCGATCCGATCGCGGTTCCCCTGCCGGCCCTCGAGCGCGACCTGAAGACGGCCGTCTCGCACGCTCCCATCCGCTTTCCGCACGCCTGACTCAGCCCATTGGTTCACCCCTCATGAGTGAAAGCACCCCCGTCAGCCCGCTCAGCGACCCGAGCACCGCGCTCGAGGACCGACCCGCGCCGCCGCCGCTCGAAGCCCTGGTATCCCGCGGCTATCGGCACGGCTTCATCACCGAAATAGACGCCGATACGGTCCCTCCGGGACTCGATGAGGACGTGGTGCGGCTGATCTCGCGCAAGAAGCGCGAACCGGCCTTCCTGACCGAATGGCGCCTGAAGGCGCTGCGGCACTGGCTGACGATGCGCGAGCCGCACTGGTCGCATACCCGGTACCCGCCGATCGACTACCAGGCGATTTCCTACTACTCGGCGCCGAAGGCGAAGTCCGATGGACCGAAGAGCCTCTCCGAAGTCGATCCGAAGCTGCTCGAGACGTACGAGAAGCTCGGTGTACCCCTGCATGAGCGTGCGCGGCTCGCCGGCGTGGCCGTCGATGCGGTGTTCGACAGCGTCTCGGTCGCCACCACGTTCAAGGAGCGGCTGCACGAGGCAGGCGTCATCTTCTGTCCGTTCTCCGAGGCCGTGCTCGAGCATCCC
>JAKAFQ010000133.1 GCA_021817875.1 Pseudomonadota bacterium | reverse complement strand
ATGCCAGCCTCCAGTTCACATATTGGAGCGCCTATCCGAATACGAATTTGCCCACCTGGACCGTTGAATATTCCGATCCCAACACCCTGACCACGAACCAGGCGCTGTTCACCTCCTTCACTTCGACGGAGGTGCCATCAACCTCTGTACCCGAGCCCTCGACCTGGCTGATGATGCTGGCCGGCCTGGGACTGCTGGTGCCAGTGTACCGCCGGCATCGCAGGGCGCGGCGGAGCATGGCCTGACGGCGCGTGAGGTCGCTGGACCCGGCAGGCCGCAAGGGCGCTCTGCCGGGTCCTCGAGGCGGCCGCTTCGCCCGACATGTGCCCGTACCCGAGTTCGTTCGGGTTGCGGGCCTCGGCGCAACAGCAGGGTTCCCCGGGCAGAGGAACGACGCGGACGGGGTCACGGGCCCGTCGGGTTCCGCGGCGCGTGCGTGAGCCAGACGCGCTGGACAGCCGCCTGCCCCGCTCAGACCCTGCGTCCACGGGACGGTCGTGACCGGGGCCGATGGCGCCCGGGCAGGTGCGTCGCCGGGGCGCATCGGTACGGCCAGCGGCGCAATCGCCGATGGCGAAGATGTTCGCATCGCGGGTGGTCTGCAGCGTCGGCATGACGACCAGTTGGTTGAAGCGGCTGCTCTCCAGGCCGTCGAGCTCGCGCAGGAAATCGGGCGCCTTGACGCCCGCCGCCCACACCACGAGCTGCGCCGGAATGATCTGCCCGTCGACGAGTCTCACGCGGTCCCTCATGACCTCCGCGACGCGCGCCCGGGTGCGGACTCGCACGCCGAGCTTGCCGACCAGCGTGTCGTACGTGTACACGCGCCCGGCGGTGATCTCCGCTCCCGCCTGATCGATCACCGGCGCCACGGGGATCGCGCGTCGCCCGCGATCCCGCCCGACCATCTCGCCCAGCCGGAAGCGGAAGTGCTGCCAGTGGGACTGGGCGAGATAACTGAGCTCATGGACGCTCAAGTCCATGCTGCCCGCGGCGGCCTCATGCCGCAGCGGCCTCGAGACGAGAGCAGCGACAGTGACCGACGCTGAGTACCCGTGTCCCTCTGGCGGAATGCCGCTCCATTGAGAACCGGGTGAAGGTGCGCCGGCAGACCGGCAGTGAGTCGTGGTGAATCTCCACCGCGCGAGCAGGGCGGGCCGTCTGCGCGGGCATGTCACGCGAGGCAGCAGCCGGATCGCTCAATTTGTTGAGGAGGCGGTGCGGTGTCAAAATAGGCTTGTCGCACCGAGCGCGGCTGCGAAAGGGAGTCCGTTCAATTCCGTGTTGCTGAAGACGAAGATATCGGCGCCGAGACAAGCCGTCGTGCTGCTCAGCCGCCCGCGGCTCCTCGAACGTCTCTCGGCCGGCCGCTCGCGCCGGGTCACTCTGCTCGAAGGCCCGGCAGGCTTCGGTAAGACGACGCTCCTGGCGCAGTGGCGGGAGCTGCTGCTCGCCGAAGGCGTGCAGGTCGCATGGCTGACGCTCGATGCGGACGACAGTGGGGAACGGCTGGCCGCTTACCTCGCTTTCGCGCTGCAGGAGGCCGGCGTCGACATGTCTGCGACCGGTCTGCTGAAGGACGGCCAGCGTGGCTCGGCGGCCGGTACGCTCGCGATCCATGCGGTGCTGCATGCCGCCGCGCGCGCCAGGCAGCAGATCTGCCTCATCCTCGATGACGCCGAGCGAGTCACCAGCCCGGAGGCCCTGGGCCTGCTCGATACCCTGATCCGCTACGCCGCGGAGAATCTGCATGTGGCGCTCGCCGCACGTGCCAACCCCGGGCTCTCGCTCTCGCACCTCGCGCTGAGCGGGCAGGTCAGCCATATCGATGCGGGCAGCCTGCGCTTCACGCCAGCGGAAATGAACGCCTGCCTGGAAGGAGCGGTGTCGGCCCACGAGCTCGGCGCCGTCCGCGAGCAGACACAGGGCTGGCCGGTCGCGTTGCAGATTCTGCGCGCGCTTGCGGCGCAGGAGCCGCCGCAGGAGCACGGCGTGCTGCGCAATCCGATCTCGCGGACGGTGGCGGCGGAGTATTTCACGGAAGAGCTGGTCCGCGGACTGACCGAGCGGCAGCGGGAGTTCCTGTGCGACGTCAGCCTGCTCGATTCGGTGAGCGTCGATCTCGCCAACCATGTGCGCGAGACGCACGACTCCGCACAGATCCTGCGCGGTCTCGAGTATCTTGCCGCGCTGATGCCGCCCCTGGATGAAGCGGCCGGTCATCTGCGGCTGCACCCGATGCTGCGCGAACACTTCGCGATGCTGGCCGAACGGCATCCGGCCCGATGCGCGCGCGTCCACCGGCGCGCGGCGCAGTGGCTGGCCGAGGCACAGGATCTCCTCGGCGCGTTGCGGCACGCGAAGGCGGCCGGCGACAAGATGCTCACCGGCGCGTTGATCCTGCAGGCGGGGGGCGTTTCGATCTGGATCCGTCACGGCATGCAGGAGGTGATCGCGGCGGAGCGGCTGATCGATGAGGAGATGATCGCCGCGATGCCGCGCCTCGGGCTGATGCGGGCCATCGTGCTCATCAAGCAGTCGCGCCTGCACGAGGCGCGCGCACAGTACGACCGGGTCGCCACCGCCACGCGGGGCTTCTCGCAGGATCCGGCCGAACCCGGGGCCACGGCGCTGCGGCGCGAGGGCTTGTTCATCCTGTCGATGCTGGTGATCTACTGCTGCCTGCCGCTCACCGATGCGCACCTGGGCTCTCTCGCCCAGGGTTTGCACGATCCGGCCGCCGATGACGTCGAGCTGGCGCATCACAAGACCGTGCTGTGCGTGACCCACCTGCAGAGCGGGCTGTTCGATGCCGCATGGCGCTACGGCGAGGAAGCCGCCGCGCACTGCCTGGCATTCGGCTCGATCTACGGCACGAACTTCATCGACTTTCACACCGGCTCGATCGCGATGGCCCGTGGCGACACCCAGGAGGCGCTGCAGCGTTACGCGCGCGGCCGCCGCAAGAGCCGCAGGCATTTCCCGCGCGACGCGGGTCTGGACCTGATCGGCAATGTCCTGATGGCCGAGTTGGATCTGGAATGCAATGCTCTCGGCAATGCCAAGCGGCGCCTCTCGCAGGTGATCACGCGGCTGCGCGACGCCGAGGCATGGTTCGAGATCTACGCGGCCGCCTATGGCGCGAGCGCCGAAGTCTGCCTGCTCGATCGAGGGCTCGAGGAGACACTCGCCATGCTCGATGAGGCGCACGCGTATGCTCAGCGTCTCGGCCTTGCGAAACTGGTGCCGCTGCTCGATGCGCTGCGCGTCGCCTCTCTGACCCTCGGCGGCGAGCCGGAGCGGGCGCTGCGCGTGGCCGAGAGAAGTCCGACGCGATTTGCCGCTGCCGGCCTGGCCGAAGGGGAGGGGGCCTCCTGGCGGGAGGTCGAGTGCCTCGCCACGGCCTGGGTGCGCCTGATGGCGCGCCACGGACGGTATCAGGAGGGCATGCGGGTCTGCGACGCGGCGCTCGCTTATGCACGCTCCCGCGGTGTCGCGCGGATGGTGCTGCGCCTGAACGTCCTCGCGGCCATGTGTCTGGAGGGCCTGGGCGGGCATGCCGAGGCGCTGGCGCGCATCGGCGAGGTGTGTGCGGAGGTCTCGCGCACCGGTTATCTGCGCGCCGTGCTGCGCGAGGGGCAGGCTCTCGGAGCGCTGCTCGCCGAGGCCGGCCGCGTGCTCGCGCAGGACGCGCTGCGCCGCCAGGCGCTCGATCTGCATGCGCTGCTCACGGGCGAGGCCGTCCGGCAGCGGCCGGTGTTCAGCCCGAGGGAACTCGATGTGCTCGAGCAGCTCGATCGGGGTCTGAAGGACAAGGTCATCGCGCGCCGCCTCGGAGTGAGCGAGCATGCGGTGCGTTTTCACCTGAAGAACATCTATTCCAAGACACGTTCCCACGGGCGCCTCGAGGCCCTGGTGCGGGCGCGCGAACTGGGCGTGCTGAGGGAGGCACCCTCCCGGAATCGGTAGGGTGGGGCTGCACCGGTCCGATCCGATCCTCCTGCCGGAATTCCCGCTGCTCCTAGCTTTTTTTTTCATTGGCGCCTGATCCGCGCCGGGCGAAGCTTCGCTCACAGGGGCACGAGCCCCGCAGGGGGATCGAGGCGTGCTTCGAATCGGTGTCGATGTCGGCGGAACGAACACGGATGCCGTGCTCATGGACGGCCGGCGCCTGATCGCATTCCACAAGCATCCGACGACGCCCAACGTCAGCGACGGCATCGTGGGGGCGATCCGCGCCATCCTCGAGGACGGTGACACGGGCGCCAGGCGCTCGCCCGAGAGCATCGCCGCGGTGATGATCGGGACCACGCATTTCACCAATGCGTTCGTCGAACGGCGCAATCTCTCGCCGGTCGGGGTGGTGCGCATCGCCTTGCCGGCGGCGCGCGGCGTACCGCCCCTCACGGACTGGCCACGGGATTTCGTCACGGCGATCGGCCACAACGTGTACTGCGTGCGTGGCGGATATCATTACGACGGACGGCTCAATTCGCCGCTCGATGAGCAGGCGCTCGCGCAGGCTGCGCGACGGATGCGGGCCCAGGGACTGAAGTGCGCCGCGGTGTGCGGGCTGTTCTCGCCCGTCAATGCCGAGATGGAGGAACGCGCCGCGCAGATCATTGCGCAGGAAGCCCCCCAGATCGCCGTGACGCTGTCGAGCCGGATCGGACGGATCGGGCTCATCGAGCGCGAGAATGCCGCCATCATGAACGCCTCCCTCGCGGGCATGGCACGCGAGGTGGTGGCGGCGTTCGCGGCGGCGCTGCGCGCCCTCGGCATCGAGGCGCCGCTTTTCATCAGTCAGAACGACGGCACGCTGATGAGCGCCGAGCGGGTGGCGCAATATCCGGTGTTGACCTTCGCCTCGGGTCCGACCAATTCCATGCGGGGAGCGGCCTACCTGTCCGGGCTGAGCGATGCGCTGGTCGCGGACATCGGCGGCACCACGACCGACATCGGCATGCTGGTGGGGGGGTTTCCGCGCGAGTCGGCGATCAGCGCCGACATCGGCGGCGTACGCACCAACTTTCGCATGCCCGATCTGCTGTCGATCGGACTCGGCGGCGGCAGCCTGGTCCGCGCCGAGGCGGGCGCAGTGCGCGTCGGGCCGCGCTCGGTCGGCTATCGGCTGGCGCAGCAGGCCCGGGTCTTCGGCGGGGACACGCTGACGGCGAGCGACATCGCGGTCGCCGCGGGCTATGCCCGGATGGGCGATGCCGCGCGGGTCGCCGATCTCGACCCGGCGTGGGTCGAAGCCGGCGTCGCCGAGATCCATCGGCTGTTCGCCGAGGGCCTCGACCGCATGAAAACCTCGGCGGCCGCCATTCCCCTGGTGTTGGTGGGGGGCGGTTCGGTGTTGATCCACCGGGACATTCCCGGAGTCTCGGAAGTGATCGTTCCGCAGGCCGCGGGGGTTGCCAACGCGATCGGTGCCTCGATCGCACAGGCGGGCGGGGAGGTGGATCGGGTGTACTCGTACCAGCAGCTCGGTCGGGAAGGCGCGATCGCGGCGGCGACCGCGCAGGCCCGCCGGGCCGCGCTCGCCGCCGGAGCCGTTGCCGATTCCCTGCGAGTGGTCGAGGTGGAGGAATTGCCTGTCGCCTACGTGCCGGGCGGCGCGGTGCGCCTGCGGGTCAAGGTCACCGGCGATCTGACGCTGGCGCATCTGCAGGGCGCGCCGGCGGGCGAGGTGGGGGCATGAAGATCGAGACCGCGATGCTCGCGGACTTTGCGCGCGGGGCGGCTTTCCTCGGCACCGGCGGCGGCGGTGATCCCTACATCGGCCGGCTGTGCTGTGCCCACGCGATCGAGCAGCACGGCGCCCCGGAGCTGCTGCCGCTCGAGGCCGTGGCGGACGATGCCAACGTGTTTTCGGTCGCGGGCATGGGCGCACCGACCGTGCTCGTCGAGAAGCTGTTCTCGCTGGAGGAAGCGCATCTGGCGGTTTCCAAGCTGGAGCGATTCCTGGGGCGCCGCGCGGATCTGATCATCCCGGCCGAGTGCGGCGGCATCAACGCGACGCTGCCGGTCGCCTATGCGGCCATGCGGGGATTGCCGGTCGTCGATGCGGATGGGATGGGCCGCGCGTTCCCGTCGATCCAGATGGTGTCCTTCAACGTCTACGGCGTCGCCTGCACGCCGATGGTGATTGCCAATGAGCACGGCGAGAGCGTCATCATCGAGACGGCCGGGGCGCTCGCCGCCGAGGAAATCGGCCGGGCGCTCGTGGTGCAGATGGGCGCCTCGGCCATGCTCTCGTGCTATCCCATGACCGGCGCCGAGGCGAAGCGCACCGCCGTGGCGGCGACGCTCTCGGCGGCCTACGGCATCGGCCGGGCAATCAGCGCGGGCCGCAGCGCCGGGCAGCCGGTGGCGGCGCTGCTGGCGTACCTGCGCACCACCCCCTATTACCGGCATGCCCACCTGCTCTTCGAGGGGAAAACCGTCGACGTGCAGCGCGAGACGACCCGGGGGTGGGTTTTCGGCCGATGTGTGCTCGAAGCTCTCGACGGCCGGGGTGCGCGCCTCGAGATCCGGTTCCAGAACGAAAATCTCTGCGCTCTGCGGGACGGACGCGTGATCGCCATCGTCCCGGATCTGATCGTCGTGGTCGATCGGGAGACCGCCGAGCCGATCACCACGGAGGGCCTGCGCTATGGCCAGCGGGTGAGCGTGCTCGGCGTGAGCGCGCCGCCCGCCCTGCGCACCAGCGATGCCCTGGCGGTGTTCGGGCCGCAGGCCTTCAAGCTCGATCAGCCGTTCGTACCCATCGAAACCCTTGCCGCAACACCATGACTTCGATCGACCACCAAAGACGCCTGAACCATTCCGACCATGGCAGCGAAAAATCCCGGGGGACAGACATGAATCGCGTCGCCGCAGGCCTGATGGCCGTTGTTCTCTTCGCGTGGAGCGCTGTCGCCGCCGGCGCGCAGCCCGCTGCGACCCAGCAGCTGCAGCCGGTGATCGTCACGGCGCAAAGACGCGCCCAGCACATCCAGTCCGTGCCGATACAGATGACGGCGCTCTCGGGACGGCAGCTGGCGGCCGCCGGCGTCAGCAACACCCAGCAGGCGCTCAATCTCATCCCGAACGTGACCGTGGCGCACTCCTTCACGTTCCTCAATTCCTTCGTGACGATCCGCGGCGTCTCGGAGATCAACAACGCCGATCCGCCGATGCTGGTGGTGGTCGACGGCGTGGCGCAGAACAGCCAGAAGCAGCTGCTGATGGATCTGTTCAACGTGAAGCAGGTGCAGGTGCTCATGGGGCCGCAGGGCGGCCTGTACGGCCAGAACGCCATCGGCGGCGTGATGATCATCACCACGCGCGGACCCACCAACCGGTTTCATTCGCATCTCGACCTCAGTTACGGCAACGGCCGCGCGTACGCAGCGACGGCGAGCGTCTCCGGACCGCTCATCCGGGACAAGCTGCTCTTCAGCATCGATGGCAACGTGCGCGGCAGCGGCGGACTCATCAGGAATCCCTACCTGCGCAGGAACGTCGATGCGGTCAATCACGACGATACGATCCGGGCACGACTGCTCGCCCTGCCGACGAGCTGGCTGACGCTCGATCTGCGCGCGGACTACAACGGTTTCAAGGGAGGCGCGACCTGGGACAGCGTGGTGTTCAGCGGCAATGCGAATGACATCCAGCCGCCCCAGAGCGATTATCCCGGCGCCACCTCCGGTCACGTGAGCGACCTGGCGTTCAAGTTCGACGCCGATCTGGGTTTTGCAACCCTGACCGGCGTCACCGGCTACACGAACCTCGCCGAGGACTACCGCGGGTCTCTGGACTTCACCAACCCGATCATCAATCCGGGCGGTCTGTTCGGCTTCCTGGGGCCGGTGGGCCAGGGGCAGAACCTGTCGACCGCGATCACGAGCCAGGAGATCCATCTCGCCTCGCCGAGTGCGCAGCGGCTGCGCTGGATCGTCGGCGCCTATTATGAGCAGACCACCAGGTCGCTGCTCACCCGGGCGTTCTTCGAGATTCCGACCGGGTCGGATCAGTTCTACAATCCGGCCGCGGTGATCATCAACCGCAACGAGGCTGATCACAATCATTCCTGGGCGCTCTACGCACAGGCCGACTACGACCTGACGCATCGCCTCACGGCCACCGTCGGTCTGCGCTACGATTCAAACACCCTTGCTCAGACCAACCTCGCCAATCCGGGCTTCGGAGCCGTGGCGCGCAGGACCGAGACGGATTCGGAGCCCAAGGCGACCCTGACGTATCATTTCACGAAGCAGGCGCTCGGCTATCTCACCTATTCGACGGGCTTTCGCGGCGGCGGCTTCAACTCACCGGGCATCTCGGCGCCGTTCTCGGAGTATTTCCATCCCGAGACGCTCACCAATTACGAGGCCGGCTTCAAGACCAGCTGGTTCGATCGACGGCTCATCGTCAACGGCGACTACTATTACGACGTCGATCACAACTACCAGTTTTTCTTCGTCAATGCGCTCAACGGCTCGCAGATCATCCAGAACCTGAACCGCGTGCACATCCGCGGGCTCGAGCTGAGCGCGCAGGCGGTGGTGACCGGCGGACTGCAGGTGTTCGGCGGTATCGGCACGACCCACACGGACATCATCGACAGCTCCTCGGTGAGCAACGCCTTCCCGGGAATCGATGGGAATCACACGCCGAAGACCATTCCCTGGGACCTCAAGGCGGGGTTCCAGTATGACAGGCCGCTCGGCGATGGCTACCAGGGCACGCTGCGGGTCGATTACACCCACGATGGCAAGCAGTACTGGCAGGTCGACAATCGTGCGGTGCAGAAGCCTCTGAACCTGCTCGATGCCCGGGCGGGGGTGAAATTCTCCCCCTGGGGCGTCTATCTCTGGGGGAGGAATCTCGGCAACGAGCGCTACTACGAGGACTACAACCCCTCGAAGTTCACCGGTCTGCCCTACGACATCGGATCCCTGGCCGAGCCGCGCACCTACGGCGTGGAGGTCACGGCAAACTTCTGAGCGCGCCCCATCGGCCTTGCGGCCGAGACCGCTCGAGCAGGCAACGTTGGACAGCGGTCCGCCGCGCTCATACCATGCGTCATCCGGCGCTCGGACGGTCGTGACCGCGGCCAATGGCGCCCGCGGCAGGTCCGTCGCCGGCGCGCCGCGGCACGGACGGCGGCCCATGTCACCGCAGAGTTCATGTCGATGCGCTCAGATCTGAACCGGAGAACCTGTCCATGCAAGCGGAGCTCACGGCCGGTAGTCGCGGCACACAGGGGCGGCAGGCGGCCGAGC
>JAKAFQ010000132.1 GCA_021817875.1 Pseudomonadota bacterium | reverse complement strand
GATCGGCATCATGCATGCGTTCGGTGGCATGAATAATGGGTTCAAGTACAACAGTGTGGATGCGTTCGGCATCACGTACAATGGCCCGATCGTGATTTCCGGGTCCTATCAGCAGATGGTCGACCAGATCACCGGCAAGAAAGACGTCGTCCAGTGGTCGGCGGGCTTCGCGGTGCCGTACAAGGCATTCACGTTTCGGACGCTCTACATCCAGTCGCGGGACAACTACGCGCTCACTGGCGCGCCGTACGTCAAGATCGGTGCGTTCGGCGCCGGGGTCAGCTGGAAGTGGAGTCCACGAAACAGCGCAACGCTCGCCTACTACTACAACCACGACCAGTTGCACAGCGGCGATTACACGCACGATGCGATCCTGAGCGACGATTTTCACGTGACTCACTGGGTGACCCTCTACGCAGACTTTGCGTTCGTCAACCAGGGCCCGAAGGCCACCATTCTGACCAGTATCGTCGCCGATGGTTATGTGCAGCCGGGGGTGAACACCGAATACGTCATGACAGGTCTGAACTTCTCGTTCTGAGGCGCTCGTCATTGCTTCTCGAATTCCGATCTTCATTGTCACGACTCGAAAATCGGGGTGACTGAAATGCCAACGAATCTACTGCGCAAGCGGCTGGTGCCGCTGGTGGCGATGCATGCGATCACGCAGATTCCTGGCCGATGAGCTCAGATGAGTCTCCGTTCGAGCAACCGCTTGCACTCGACGTGCCGGGTCAGCAACCGTCCGACGACGTCAGCCGGTTGGGTTTATGCAGATGATGTTTGAACAGTAGTTAAGGCAGAACTGGAGTAAACATGATGAATCTCAAGCCATTTAAAAGGGCCAAGGTCCGCGCCGCGCCGCTGGCCGGTGTCCTGGCTTTGTCACTATTCGGAGTGGGGGTGTCGCAGGTCCGGGCGAACATGCTCAGCGTCGCAAGTGCCAACCCCGATAATTGGACGCAGTACAATCGCACCTGGAACGGCTGGCGGTACAGCCCGCTGAGCCAGATCAACGCGTCGAACGTCAAGCACCTGCACGTTGCCTGGATCCAGCAGTCCGGCGACATCACCAACGGGTTGCTGTCGACGCCGCTGGTCGAGAACGGCGTGATGTATTATGTTGCTCCGGACAACAATGTTTACGCTCTGAATGCGGTCACCGGCAAGGTGATCTGGCATTACCAGCCACACCTGGCGCCGATTCATGCGGCGAGCTTCTATGACCATCAGAGCCGCAACATCACCCTGGGGCACGGATTCGTCTACCTCGGCACGTTGGACGGCCGCGTGGTGGCGATCAACCAGGAGACGGGCAAGCGGGTGTGGTCGACGCAGCTGACCGATCTGAAGAAATGTTACGGTTGCGTGTTTTCCTCCACGCCGATGCTGGCTGGAGACGTGCTGATCGGTGGCACCACGGGCGGTGATCAGCCGACCCGCGGCACGATCTTCGGCGTCAACGCCCTGACCGGCAAGCTGATGTGGAAGCTGTACACGACGAAGGCGGATTCGGCCAGCTGGCCCGACAACACCTGGAAAGTCGGCGGTTCCCAGGCGTGGAACGTCGGAGAATATGATCCCACGACCAACACGGCGTACATCGGTGTGGGCAACGCGGCGCCGGATTTTTACTACAATCACCGTCACGGCAACAACCTGTACTCGTCGACTGTGCTGGCGCTGGATCCGCAGACCGGGCACATCAAGTGGTATCGGCAGGAAGTCCCACACGATCACTACGACTTCGACTCGGTGTACGACCCGTTGTTCATCGACCACGACGGTCGTCGGGAGATGGTCCACGAGAACAAAAACGGCTTCGTGTGGGTGATGGATGCCGACAGCGGCAAGCTGCGTAACGTCTGGTCTGTGCTCCATGACTACACCTGGGTCAAGAGCATCAACCCGAAGACGGGACAGTTGATCGGGCAGATGGGCGATCTGCCCCCGGGCAAGAAGACCCTGATCTGCCCCTACCTGATCGGTGCCTCCAGCTGGAATCCGGGCGCCTACAATCCGCAGACCGGGCTGTGGTACCTCAATACCATGGATGTGTGCGAGGAAGCGGTCCCCGAGATGCAGAATCCGAAGAAGATCGGTATCACCGGTTTGTACCTCGGTGTGTCGAGCCTGCAGGCGGTTCATCCGCCGGGACGGCCCGCCAGGGGCTGGCTCGAGGCGCTCAATCCGTTCACCGGCAAGGTGGCGTGGAAGGTCGTGTACCCGATTCCCGGGCTGGGCGATGTGCTCACCACGGCCGGCGGACTGGTGTTCAACGGCGATCCGGAAGGTATCGTGCACGCGTATGACGCCAAGACCGGCCAGCAACTGTGGCACTTCAACGTCGGTTCCGGTGTGCGTGGCGGCATCGTGAGTTACTCGGTCAACGGCAAGCAGTATATTGCCGTGGCGAGTGGCTTTGGTTCGCTGGCGCCGGGCTTCATGGCGAGCGCATTCCCATCCATCACGAAGCTGCAGGCGGGTTCGGCGATCGTGGTATTCTCGCTCAATTGATGAGAGGCTGAACGAGTGCGCAGTCCCGGTCGGCGCCGCGGCGCCGACCGGGTTCCGTTTTGGGCGGAGAGGATTTCGTGGGAGGATTTGGGTTTGGACCGTAGTCATGTCTCGAATTCGGGTGCGCGCTCGCGGATGGTGCTGGTGGGCGCCGGAGTCGCGTGCCTGGTGGGGCTCGGCTTGCTTGGCCGCTTCGCCCTGGGGTCGGTCGAGGGGCAGACCGGAAACGGCACCACACCGGCGTTTCTGAGCGAACACTTCAAACCGTTGGTCAACATCCACGATCCCAAGGTGATCGCCGCTGGTGAACGGACGTTCGCGTCGACCTGCGCCTACTGTCACGGGTTCGAGGGAACCGGCGGCCGGGGGCCGCGCCTCAAGGGGCGCAAGGGTCTTACCTTGACGTATCTGTACCTGACCATTTCCAATGGTCGGGTCGTGGGTGGCCAGTCGATGCCGCCCTGGAAGTGGTCGTTTTCCAAGCACAAGATCTGGGAGTTGGTCGCCTACGTGCATTCCCTGGCCGGCAAGTCGAAGCCGGCCGGAAAGTAGCCGGGCCGCGCGCCCGTCGGGCCCGGCAACACCCAAACGACCGCAAGGCGTTCGCCCGGGCCGATGCGCCCATGGTGGTGCGCGCCGGACAGGGAAGGGGACCTTGCGCTAGCGCGGGCACCAAATGAATCGTTCACGAAAATTCTGATGCCATCGTTTGGGCCAGATGGGCTGCGGCATCCCTGACGGCTGCCGGTCGGTAAGCGACCATGTGAAAAAAAAGTGCCGGTGACGCCGCGGGCGGGCCACCGGCACTGCAGACGCCGGACCGTGTCAGAAGCTCAGGAACAGGCCGGCGTTGATGTTCCAGCTGGCATTCTCCTGCCCCATGTCGTTGAACGAACGCAGCCGGCTGAATTCCCCGACCAGCATCAGGTCATGCGTCAGGTGGTGATAGACGCCCGCGGTCCACTTGTCGTTCTTTCTCACCAGGGTCGGCATGGCGGTGCCGGCCAGCAACGTCGTCGGGGTCGCGAGGTCGTTGGCCGTGGGGTCGAGCTTGCTCTGGCCGTAGTTCACCCCGAACTTCGTCTTGCCGACCGTGTAGGTCAGCTGCGCGATGAAGCCCTCGGAGGTGCGCGGCATGCCCATGAGGTCGTTCGACAGCACGAACAGCCCGGTGGTGCCGATGCCCTTGGCGCGGTAATACCAGCCCATCGCCTGGAACGGCCCCATGGTGTACATGCCGCCGATGTCGATGCCGCTGCTGCTGTACTTGAGCTCGGAGGACCCGAAGGCGCAGGCGTTCGCGTTCAGCGCCGGGTCGGCGCAGGACATCGCCTGCCGCTGATACATGCCGCTCGCCGACAGGTACAGCGGGCCCGCCTTGTAGGCGACTTTCGCCTGAAAGCCCGGAGTCGAGTGATTGACCGGAATCTGCCCCAGGGTGTTGAGCGGGTCGAAGATGCCGACGGTGATCTTGGTCCCGGACAGGTTCGGAGTGGTGTAGTCGATCTGTGACAGCCAGTCGGTGTAGATGTAGCCGAGGCCGATCGAGCCGAGCGAGGTGTTGGCCGGCGCGGCGTAATCGCCGTTTCCGGCTCCGACGCCGAGCAGGGTCATGTCGTTGAGGATGGCATCCGACTGGAACAGGCCGATGTTCCTGCCGGCCATGATGGTGCCCATGGTCTTGTTGCCCACCGTGAGGAACACCTGGCGGATGTCCAGGCCGGCGGTGCCGAGGGCGGTATGGAGAAACTCCGAGCAGGAGAGAGCGACGCCGCCGTTCGGGGTCACCGTGCCCGAGGTGCAAGCCCCGGTCTGAATGTTGGGGCTGCCGCCATCGTTGGTGCTGATGCCCGGATACAGGCCGAAGGTGAATCCGATGTCATAACCGTCCTGGGTGGTCGAGCCGCCGATGGTGAGCGCCGCCGGCAGCAGGCCGTTCGACACGGACGAAGAGCCGCCTCCCGCCGTGGTGGAGGTCACGCAGGCGCCGCCCACGTTGGTGATGTCATGCGCGTTGGAGAGCGATTGGCAGTGCGAGAAGATGTAATGCGCATTGACGTTGCCATCGAAGCTCAGGGTCCACTTGCCGGCCTTGACGCTGATCGCCTGGGCGGGCGGGATGCCGGCAACGATGGTCAGGCCCAGGATCACAAGACCGGCCAGAGCGCCGCTCAGGCTGCCTGGAGAGAAGCGGTGCAGTCTCATTGAAATAACCCCCTTGTTGTTCACTTGAAGGGCGGGTCGCGGCAAATGCCGTGCCACCATTCCGGCATGCGGCGTTGTTGCGCCCGGGACACGAACCGACGTCAGTCCATTCGCGTGCCGTCCCGGCGAGCAGCGGCGCAGCCACCGTGTCAGATCGCGGCTGACGGCGCGACCGCACGCGGGCAGGCCCGGCACGTCGATAGCTTGCCGGTATTCAGAGGTGAACGAGGTGGTGAGTCGAAGGATCCGACGGGAATCGCGCAAGTTGTGCCGGATGGGTGACAGGGGTGTGTCGTTTTCTGCCAGCGCGATACAACGGGGGGGGCCGCGCAGCGGCGTGTCGCCGCCGCAACGGCTGCCGCGGCGGGGGCCGTGCGCAGAGAGTGCGGGGCCGCGCGGCTCCAGCGCGCGTGGCGGCGGTGCCGTACCCGTGTTGAAGCGTGGGACAGCGCCGGCGCCCTGCGGGGCGCCCGGCGGCGCGTCAGTGCCGCGTGGCGAGCGTGATGCTCAGACGGCGCAACTTGCGGTACAGCGTGTTGCGTCCGATGCCGAGCTGACGGGCGACGCGGCTGATGTTGCCGCGGTGCAGCTCGATCTCGTGCAGCAGGGCGCTGCGCTCGGCTTTCTCCAGCGGGTTGAGTCCGAGCGCCTCCTGCGGCAATTCCATCTCGGAATCCGGCTCACCCGCGCCGTAGTCCGCCGGCAGGCTGCCGGCATCGAGCTGGTCGCTCGCGCGCATGGCGATCATGGCGCGCAGCATGTTGCGCAACTGGCGGATATTGCCCGGCCAGCCGTAGGCCTTGAGCGCATCGACGAGGTCCTCGCCGATGCTCACCGAGGGGGTGGCCGCGCTTTCCTGGGCGAACACCTGGCGGATGAGGGCCGCCTTGTCCTTGCGCTCGCGCAGCGGCGGCAGGCTGAGCGCCAGGCCCTGCAGCCGATAGAAAAGGTCCTCGCGGAACGCGCCGGCCTGCACTTTCTGCTGCAGCTCCCCGCGCGTGGCGCTCACCAGGCGCACGTCGACCCGTGTCGGCGACTCGCCCGGCCGCACGAGCTCACGCTCGTCGATCAGGCGCAGCAGCCGGCCCTGGATCTCCGCGGGCAGCGCCTCGACGTCATCGAGGAACAGCGTGCCGCCGTTCGCCTGCAGGATGCGGCCCTGGGCCGGCGGCGCCGCGCCCGGCGAGGGCGCCGGGCCGAACAGCTCTTCGGCGAGCTCGGCCTCGGCGAGCGAGCCGCAGTGCACCGCCACGAAGGGTTTCTCCGCGCGCTCGCTCGAGGCGTGCAGCGCGCGCGCGAAGTACTCCTTGCCGGTGCCCGACTCGCCCGTCAGCAGGATCGGGATCTCCCGCGACGGGGTGCGCCGCACCGCCTGGATGTTGCGCGCGATCACCGGGTCGCCCAGGTCGAGCGCCTCGAGTGGGCCGTGGCCGGAGCCGCTGAGCGGCGACTCATCGCCCGGCGGGTGGGGCCTGCCGGCCCGCTTCGACTGGGGGGCCTGCGCCACGACGAACACCCGCCCGCCGTGGCGCGCATCGTACAGCGGCAGCGGGTGGAAGGATTTGCGCTGGCTGCGTGCGATCAGCGCCTCGAGCGAGATGGTGAAGACCCGCTCGAGCGGCGCGCCCACCAGCTCCGCGGCGCTCTTCAGCCCGAGCTGAAACAGCGCATTGCGATCGAGCGCGGCGATGGTGCCGGCCGCATCGAGCGCGATGATCCCTTCGCCCCAGGTGCCGAGCAGTTCCGGGCGGCTGTGGAAACGCACCACGAACGCCTCGCGGAAATGGTGCAGAAACAGCCGGTTCTCGATCATCTGCGCCGACATGTTCACCAGCACCAGGGTGTGCTGCTGGGCCCGGTCGGACTCCCCGGAGGCGTCGAGCACCGCGATCAGCTGCCCGTCAGGGTCGAAGATCGGCGCCGCGCAGCACGTGAGCCCGGTATTGCGCGAGAAAAAGTGCTGCTCGCGGTGCACGATCAGCGGCGTGCGCTCGATCAGGCAGGTGCCCATCCCATTGGTGCCGCCGTGCTCCTCGTCCCACATCGCCCCGAGCACCAGCCCGGTGCGGAACGCCGCGTTGCGAAAACTCAGGTCCCCGTAGTAATCGAGCAGCACCCCGTCGCGGTCGGTGAGGATGATGGAGTGGCCCGAGCCGGCGAGCTGGTGGTACAGGTGCGCCATCTCGGCGTCGGCGAGCGCCATCAGCGCCTGGTTGTTCTCCTTGCGGGCGAGCCGCTCCTGCCGGGCGAGCACGTACGGCTCGCGCTGCGACTGTGGATCGAGGTGGTACTGCTCCAGGCAGCGCACCCAGGAGCGGCGGATGTACTCCGGTGGGCCGGATCCCTCGTCACGCACCGTGCCCTGCAGCACGTCGCGGATGTGCCGGACATGGCTGTCAAGCGCCTGAAGCATGAGCGTATCCCCCCTTCCGCCCGCCAATAGCTCCCTATGATGCCACCGATCGCCTCAGGCCGCCGCCGGCATCGATTCCGGCGCAGCAGCCGGCGGGGGTGTTCCAAATCCGAGCAGTGCGGTAGCCCCGGCGCCGGCGCCGCGTGCGCCGCGTGACCTCGATCCGCCCGCGGGTAGACTCCGCGGACCGGCAACGGATCTCCCGGCCGGATTCACGCGAAATTACTCCGAGATCATCCATGAAAACCAAAGCAGCAATCGCCTATGCGGCCGGCAAGCCCCTTGAAGTCGTGACGCTCGACCTCGACGGCCCCAGAGCCGGCGAGGTGCTGGTCGAGATCAAAGCGAGCGGCGTCTGCCACACCGATGAGTTCACCCGCTCGGGAGCCGATCCCGAGGGGCTGTTCCCGGTGATCTTCGGTCACGAGGGCGCCGGCATCGTGGTCGATGTCGGACCGGGGGTGAGCTCGGTGAAAAAGGGCGATCACGTGATTCCGCTCTACACGCCCGAGTGCCGCCAGTGCAAATCCTGCCTGTCGCGCAAGACCAACCTGTGCACCGCGATCCGCACCACCCAGGGCAAGGGCGTGATGCCCGACGGCACCAGCCGTTTCTCCATCGGCGGGCAGATGGTGCATCACTACATGGGCTGCTCGACGTTCTCCCAGTACACGGTGCTGCCGGAGATCGCGGTGGCGAAGATCCGCGCGGATGCCCCCTTCGAGAAGGTCTGCTACATCGGCTGCGGCGTCACCACCGGGGTGGGCGCGGTGATCAACACGGCGAAGGTCGAGCCGGGCGCCAACGTCGTGGTGTTCGGCCTCGGTGGCATCGGCCTCAATGTCATCCAGGGCGCGCGCCTGGTCGGCGCCAACATGATCATCGGCGTCGACCTCAATCCGCGCCGCAAGGCGCTCGCCGAGAGCTTCGGCATGACCCACTTCGTCAACCCCAGGGAAGTCGGCGGCGACCTGGTGCAGCACCTGGTCGCGCTCACCGACGGCGGCGCCGACTACAGCTTCGAGTGCGTCGGCAACGTCGATCTGATGCGCCAGGCGCTCGAGTGCTGTCATCGCGGCTGGGGCGTGTCGGTGATCATCGGGGTGGCCGGCGCCGGCCAGGAGATCAAGACCCGCCCGTTCCAGCTGGTGACCGGCCGGGTCTGGAAGGGCACCGCCTTCGGCGGGGCGCGCGGACGCACCGACGTGCCGAAGATCGTCGACTGGTACATGGACGGGAAAATCAGGATCGATGAGCTCATCACGCACGTGATGCCCATCGAGAAGATCAATGACGCGTTCGATCTGATGCACCGGGGGGAGTCGATCCGCTCGGTGGTGACGTTCTGAATGCCCGCGGCTACCACAGAGGAAATACCATGGCTATCTCGATTCATCCGTTGGTCGATCACGGCATCAAGCCGGGCAGCGCCACGTTCGCCGGCGGCACGCTCAGCTGCAAGTGTGTCTCGCAGCCGGTGACGGTGAGCCTCGGCGGCAACGTCGCCTTCGATCACGTCTGCGGCTGCACCAAGTGCTGGAAGCCCTCGGGGGCGCTGTTCTCGCTGGTGGCGGTGATCCCGCGGGACAAGCTCAAGGTGAGCGCCAACGAGCAGAAGCTGAAGATCGTGGACGCGAGCGCCCCCATTCAGCGCTACGCCTGCAGCGGCTGCGGCGTGCACATGTACGGGCGCATCGAGAACAAGGCGCATCCCTTCTACGGCTTCGACTTCGTGCACCCGGAGCTGTTCGGGCAGTCCGGCTGGGCCGCCCCGGAGTTCGCCGCCTTCGTGTCCTCGATCATCGAGTCGGGATTTCCGCCGGCGAGGATGGGCGAGGTGCGCGCGCGGCTGAAGGAGCTCGGGCTCGAGCCCTATGACTGCCTGTCGCCGGCGCTGATGGATCTGATCGCCACGCATGCGGCCCGGCAGAAGGGCGTGCTGTCGGCGTGAACCATAACGGGACAGGTGTGTGACAGCTATGTGCCGGAATCAGGTCAATCCGGTTGCAGGCACCTGCGGTTTGAGCGGCCGGACTATGCCGCGGGGGGTCGCACGCGCATAGTAGGGAAACATCGAGTTGACGTACGGCCGAGGAGTACGGCGGGAGGCTCGCCAGCCGCCCGGGCCTCGAAGACGGGGGCGTGTGGAGCGATGTCATGAGTGGGCTACAGAGGGGGGGCTG
>JAKAFQ010000131.1 GCA_021817875.1 Pseudomonadota bacterium | reverse complement strand
CGCGGGCCGCCGCCGGTCAGCCGGCGCGGACACCGTGAGGCGCTCCCGGTAGAGTCCCTCCTCGTCCAGGGAGCCAAGAATCGCAAACCGTGCGAGAGCTGATCACAAGACGGCAGAGCCGGGCGCATACGCCCCCCCCAGCGCGCCAAGGCGGTGTGACGCTGATCGAGCTGGTGGTCGTCATGATCCTGATCGCCATCCTGCTCGCGATCGGCATACCCTCGTACTATTCCGTGACCACCTCCAACCGGCTCGCCACGGAGATGGACGCGCTGATCGGCGACCTGCAGTATGCCCGCTCGGAGGCGGTGCGCGAGGGCCAGAGCATCTCGGTCTGCGCGCAGAGCTCCACGACACCGGACACCTGCGCCGCGGCGGGCAGCGATGCGTGGCAGAGCGGCTGGATCGTGTTCACCGATTTCAACGCCGACGGTGCGCTCGACAGCAGCAACGATACGATCCTGCGCGTCCAGCCGGCGCTCAAAGCCGGCGACGTGTTCACCGCCAGCGCGACCGCCGGTGCCGGCAACCCCACCCTGAATTATGTCCTGTTCAACCGCGACGGGTTTGCATATGTCGGCGCGCCCAGCATGACCCTGACATTGACGGACCCGAGCGGCAAGTCCTACTTCAGACACTGCCTGATGCTCTCGCAATCAGGCGTGATCAATACCGAGACGGGGACGAGTTGCCCATGAGACCGAGCCCCGGCCCGCAGCCGTTGCGCATTCGCGGGTTCAGCCTCATCGAGGTGCTGGTGGCGCTGATCATCATCGCCGTGGGCCTGCTCGGCATCGCGAAGATGGATGCCCTGGTGCTGTCTAACGCCGGCATCTCGCGCCAGCGCGCGCTGATTGCGCTCGAAGCGCAGAGCCTCGCGGCGAGCATGCACGCCGACCGGGACTACTGGGACAGCGCACCGAACAACCTGCAGGTCACCCTCACCCCGAACACCAGCCCCTACGTCCAGGTGTCCAATGACGGCAACCTGGCCACGGCGGTGAGCGCCGCCTACGCCGCCATGGGCAGCTCGATGTCCATCAACGGGGCGCTGCAGAGCAGCGGCAGCGCCGCGGACAGCTGCGAGCTCGGGGGATCGCTCGCGCCCTGCAGCGCGGTGCAGATGGCCGCCTATGACCTGACCGAGTGGGCACAGGGCGGCACGGGCAATGTGACCAGCCCGATCGCCGATACGACGACCACCGTGAGCTGCTCATCCCCGAGCGGTGTCGTCGCCTGCATCATCGATGTGCAATGGTACGAAAACACGGTGAACGCCACCAGCGTGGAGCAGAAGGCGCAGGCACTGGCGCAGTCGACGACCGGCAGCAGCGCCTTCCAGAAGCAGACCTATGAGCTGGTGGTGCAGCCATGAGCCGCCCCGGGCGCACCGCAGCTCGCGGCAGCCGGCTCGCCGTCCGGCACGAGGGCGGTTATTCGCTCATCGAGCTCATGGTCGCGATCCTCATCGCGCTGTTCCTGATCGGCGGGGTGCTGGTCGTCGAGCAGGGGGTCCATCAGTCGCACAGCGACAACAGCGCGCTGGCGCAGATCGATGACGAGGAGCGCTTCACGCTGACGCTGCTCAGCGAGCTGGTTCGCGAAGGCGGCTACTACCCGGACCCCACCGCGATCAACCAGGACACCGCCCTGCCGCAGCAGGACGTGACGGCAAGCGACGGCGATCAGCTGAACTTCAACGCGCGCGACGCCGTGTACGGGGTCAGTGTCGCCGGGGCGACCGGCAGCACCACCCCGGGGCTGACCACCGATTCGCTCGCCGTGCGCTTCATGACCGCCAATAACGACGGCATTCCGCTCTGCGACGGCACCAGCAACCAGACCGGCAGCGACCAGATCTACATCAACTACCTGTACGTGCCGAGCAGCGGTGGCCTCTTCTGTGAAGTGGGCATGGCGAGCCCCGGCAATCCGACGCAGGTCAGCTGGGATGCCTCCGGGCCGATCGAACTGGTCAAGGACGTCCAGGACATGCAGATCTGGTACGGGATCAGCTCCAGCACACCCGGGTCAGACGACAACGTGGTCGAATACGTCCCGGCGGCCAGCATGAGCGCCGCGGACTGGGCGGACGTCACCTCGGTCAAGCTGCTGCTGACCTTCACCAACCCGCTGGCCGCCGAGCCGGGACAGAGCAAGGTGCTGCTGTTCACCCTGGTGGCCGATCTGATGGGGCGCACCGGACCATGACCAGGACCCTCCGGGCGGGCGCGGCCCGCGTGCAACGCGGCATGGTGCTGATCACGACACTGCTGCTGCTGATCGTCGTGACGCTGCTCGCGCTCGCCATGTTTCGCAGCGTCGGCATCGAGAACATGATCGCCGGCAACGTGCTCGACAAGCAGCACGCGCTGCAGGGCGCGGTGGCCGCGCAGACCTACGCCGAGCAATGGCTGTCGAACAACGCCGTGACCAGCGTGCCGATCGACTGCGGCCTCGATCCGGGCGCGACCAGCTCGCTGGTGATCTGCTCGAAGCCGCTCGTGACCCAGGTGAGCGGTGGCGAGGTCTCGCAGGTTCCCTGGGTGATCGGCACCGACACGTCGGTGGGCTACGCCTACAATCCGGCCAACGACCTCGATGCGATCACTCCCTCGGCCAGCGGCAGCGCCGCGCCGCAGCCCAATGCCGTGTTCGCCCGGTATCCGACCGCGTACGTTTCGCTGCTCGGCACCGACCTCACGAACGCCAACGCCGTGGATTACCGCGTGGACGCCTGGTCATACGGCGGTGCCAAAGCCACCGTGGCGGTGGTCGAGAGCACCTACCAGATCCGCTACACCTCCAAGCCCCCCGGGCCCTGAGCACGGAGAACACCGATGCTTCGCAACAGGCTATGGCTCTTTGCGCTTGCCGTCACGTGCATGGTCCTGCATGGCGCCGTGGCGCGCGCCAACATCAACGTATCGGAAGACTTCACCGGCACCCAGACGGACAACTCCTGGTATTTTTTCAACGGCGCGTGTCTGACGGCGAGCACGGCGAGCGCGGACTCCGATCCCGGCAGTCCACCGGGCTGCACCGCCGACGGCGCCTACTACAAGCTGCAGAATTCCAACGAGGTGCTGGACGGCGGCTACAACGGCACCGCCTCCGGCTACGTCTCGTTCGGCTCCTCGACCGCGCTCGATCCGGTCGGCGAAGGGGCGCTGCGCTTCACCAACGGCTGCATGAATTCCAGAAATCATGCCTGCTACGATGATCCCGGCGGCGGCGGGCACAGCGAGAACGGCGCGATCATTTCCGCCGACAGCTTCTCGACCACCCAGGGCCTGGACATCACCTTCAAGACGGTCACGTATCGGGGCGACTCCGGAGGCAATGGCAGCTCCGGATCGGCCCATCAGAACGATGGCGCCGACGGCATGAGCTTCTTCCTGATCGACGGCAGCGTGCAGCCGAACATCGGCTCGTGGGGCGGAAGCCTGGCGTACACCTGCTCGAATACGAACCGGGACTATCACGGCATGATCGGTGCCTACATCGGCCTCGGCATCGACGAATACGGCAACTTCCTCAACGGCTCGAGCAATACCCTCGGCGTGTCGAATCCGCAGTCGATGGGCGACAACACCGCAAGCGGTGGCGGGCAGTACGCCAACCGAATCGGACTGCGTGGCGCCGGCAGCATCAACTGGACCTCGCTCAACGGGGCGTACGGCACCGATCCGGGCAGCTCGACCCTGCCCTACTACCCTGCCTCGCTCGCGACCTCGTGTCAGGTCTATGGCGGCAGTTACGATTCCGCAAGCGGCCTGTGCGTGCAATACGGCAGCTATGGCCAGGTGACCGCCTCCAATCCCACCGATGCCATGGTGGCGGTCAGGAATACCTGCTATCACGGCGAGCTGTACAACTACGACGACGCCACCAGTCCGACCAAAGCCGGCACGACCACCCTCGGCAATGCCGGCAACACGGCGGGCATACTCGATTACCAGGCCATTCCCAACGCCTACACGGTGATAGCGAACAAGATCGCGAACGAGTATTCGAGCGGCGGGTATTCCCGTCAGAAGGCCGACCCGATCACCTACCGCCTGCAGATCACGGAAAACGGTCTGCTCAGCCTCTGGTACAGCTACAACGGCGGCTCGTGGATCGGCGTCATCGCCAATCACGACATCACCGCCGACAACGGCCCGCTGCCGGCGACGGTGCGCTTCGGCTTCGCCGGCTCCACCGGCGGCAGCTCGAACATTCATGAGCTGCTGTGCTTCAAGGCGACGCCGGCCAGCCAGGCCGCGAGCTCCTCGACGGCGAACCAGGAGCAGTCCGCCCAGGTGCAGAACGGCTCGCAGGTGTATTTCAGCTACTACGACCCCGAGGATTGGACCGGGCGGCTCACCGCCAACTCGCTGTTGACGGACAGCTCGGGCAATCTCACCATCGATCCGACGGCGAACTGGGACGCCTCCTGCGTGCTCACCGGCGTGGCCGCGGGGGCGACCTGCCCGACCACCGGGCAGGCCGGCGCCATCTCCGCCGAGGCGCCGAGCAAGCGCGTCATGCTCACCTGGGGGGGATCCCAGGGCGTCCCCTTGGAGTGGTCGAGCCTGAGCACCACCGAGCAGGACGACCTCGACTCCGTCGAGGGCAGCTCGGGCCTCACGTACGATACCACCGTCGGCCCGGAGCGCCTGGATTACCTGCGCGGTGACCGGAGCAACGAGATCACCCCGAGCGGCGGCGGAGTGTTCCGCGACCGCGACTCGGTGCTCGGGGACATCGTCGACTCGAGCCCCGCCTGGATCGGTCCGCCGTCGAAGTCCATCTACACCGCCTATGAGACCCCGGGGACCTGGCAGGACAAGCTCTATCCTTCAGCCACCATGCCGGAGAATTCCGGTCAGAGCTATACACAGTATGTGGCGGCCGAGGCCACCCGGCTCAATGTCGTCTACGTGGGCGCCAACGACGGCCTGCTGCACGGCTTTGCCGCGGGCGCCTTCGACAGCACCGGCCAGATCTACGACAGCACGGCCAACACCGGCGAAGAGGTGCTCGCCTACATGCCGCAGAGCGTGCTGCAGTACATCCACAGCGCCACGAACAGCGGCATCGACTTCTCCAATCCCCAGTACGGCCACAATTTCTACGCGGACGCGAGCCCGGGCAGCGGAGATCTGTACTACGGCAATGCCTGGCACACCTGGCTGGTGAGCGGCGTGGGGCCGGGCAATACGGCGGTGCCGTGGTCGTCGCAGGGCGCGTGCAGCGCGACGGGCACCGCGTGCGCCACGGCGTATTCGGCCACCACGGCCTATAACGCCGGCGCGACCGTCAGCGAAAACGGCGTGAACTACGTGGCGAACACGGCATCCCAGGGTCAGGATCCGGCCAGCAACAGCGGCCCGGGCGGTGCCGAGATCTTTGCGCTCGACGTCACCGATCCGACGAAATTCTCGGAATCGAACGCGGCGAGCGTGGTGATCGGTGACTGGACGCCGGCCAACCTCAGCTGCGTCAATGTCAGCAGCTGCGGCCAGAACCTCGGCGACACCTACGGCACGCCGGTCATCCGGCGGCTGCACAACGGCGACTGGGGCATCATTTTCGGCAACGGCATCGACAGCGCCAGCGGCGACGCCGGCATCTATGTCATGACCGTGGATCCCTCGACGGCGGCCATCACCACGTACTACCTGTCCACCGGTCAGGCCGGCAAGAACGATGGCATCGCCTATGTCTACCCGGTCGACATGGACGGCGATCACATCACCGACTACGTCTATGCGGGCGACGTCAACGGCAACGTCTGGCGCTTCGATCTGACCAGCGATTCGGCGTCGAAATGGGCCGTGAGCCCCGGCCCGATCTTTACGGCGCCCTCCGGGCAGCCGATCACCACGCTGGTGCAGCCGGACTTCGTCACCGGCCCGACCGGCGCGACCATGCTGATGCTGTATTTCGGCACCGGCGAGAAGTTTCCGGTGACCAATTCGGCGGCGACCCGCTACCAGGGCGGAACCCAGGCCTTCTACGGCGTCTGGGACTGGAACATGAGCGGCTGGAACGCGCTCAACCAGACGCAGTTCGCCTCGCTGTCGACGAGCGCCGCCGGCACCGCCGGCCTCGCTTCACCCTACACGCTCGGCGCCGCCAATCTGCAGCAGCAGAGCGTTTCGATCGATTCGAGCAGCGGTGATCGGCTGGTCTCGAGTCCGGCCAGCATCTGCTGGGCGGGCTCGACGCTCTGCGGCAGCGGCAACGACCAGTTCGGCTGGTACATCGACCTGCCGGGCGGCAACAGCGGCTACAACCAGACCACGAACGAGCAGTTGATCTTCAACCCCGAGATCATCAGCACCGCGGTGGTGTTCAACTCCTTCCTGCCGGGGATCGACTCGCCGCTCGCCTGTTCGGCCGGCAAGGACCAGGGCTGGCTGTATGCGCTCGATGTGCTCACCGGCGGGCCGGTGAGCAGCACGGCCAACGGCACGACCAACAGCTTCTTCGTCAACAACGGCAATGTGCACACGATCGCCTTCGAGACCGACGCGAGCGGCAGCCCCACCGAGGTCACCACCACCAGTTCGAGCGGCGGCGGCACCAAGGCCTATCTCGTCGATCAGAGCCTGACCGGCGGAGCGGCGACGCCGGTGCCGATCGAGCCTCCGAACGATGTGAGCGGATCGCGGCTCACCTGGGTCCAGCTGCGCTAGGATGAGCCCCATGAAACCTGAAAAGCCCGCCGCGTCCCCCCAGCCGTCCCGGCGCACGCGGGGCTTCACCCTGATCGAGCTGATGATCACCGTGGTGGTGATCGGAATCCTGGCGGCGATCGCCATGCCGATCTATCTGAACCAGGTCCGCGAGGCCCGCCGCACCGAGGCGCGCAACGCGCTGCTCGAGCTCGCCAGCCGCGAGGAGCGCTATTTCGCGACCAACAGCCAGTACACGAACAGCGCCAGTGCGCTCGGCTATGGCACCAGTACCTGGCCGGTCACGCTCGACAGCGGGTTCTACCAGATCAACGTCTACAACGTGGACAACACGCAGAATCCGCCCTATTTCGAGCTGGCCGTGACCGTGGTGGCGGGGACCGATCAGGCGAAGGACACCTCCTGTCAGTCCTTCTGGGTCGACAGCAGCGGCAAGGAGTGGTCCACGAGCTCGACCAGCCCGACGGGAACGGACACCACGGCCACCTGCTGGCCGGACGCCACCCAGTGATCCCCGGGGCGCTCTCAGGCCCGAAGGCACTGACCCGGCGCACGGACGCAGGCCCTCGGGATGCCGGTATGCCTGCCGGGACGCAGCGGCCTCCGGGGAGAATGCGCCTGCGCCCGAGGTGGAACTGATCCCCCGCCGCGGGGTCGAACCTGCGGACTTTCACCGGAGCACACGATGGATTATCAGACCGCCGAAAATCAAGCTCTCCAGCTTCAGAACCAGGCCAATGAGGTCGGCCAGGGCTTCAAGCAGCTGGCCGACAAGCTGCAGGCCAAAATCACCGACCCGGGGCTGTCCCGCGAGCTGATGCTCGACCTGCGCGAGGCGGCCGTCGCGATCCAGCAGCAGAATCAGTCCGCGCTGGCGCTCATCCAGCAGATGGCCGAGTACATCCACTCGCTCGAGACGCACCTCAATGCCCAGCCCCAGCCGACCTACCAGACCCGCGGCTGGGCCGCCCAGCCCTATGCGGGCACCGGTGGCGGGTTCATGAGCAACATCATGTCGGGCCTCGGCATGGGCGCGGGCTTCGGGCTGGCGAGCGACCTGGTGGGCAGCATCTTCAACGCGTTTTAGCGCGAAGCGCCAGCGGCATTCAGACCGCTGGCGGATCCTGTCCGCCCCCCCTTCCGTCATGGCGCGGTCTCGCGCCATGATGTTGCCTCACGGTGCGCGTGCGAGCATCCGCAGGGCGCGGCGAGGGCCTCCCTGCCCCGCCGGCGCTCCCCGCCCCCTTCTGCGCGTGATCACTCCCCGCCGAACTGATAGCTCACGTCGAGACCGTACGTGACCGGCTGATTCACGATATAGCGCGTGTACTGCGGAATCGCGATGTTGATCTGCGGCAGCGGATCGAGCAGCGTCTGCTTGTTGAGCGCGTTGTCGACGAATATCGCCGCGGTCCAGCGGGCCGTGCGCAGGCCGGCGCGCAGATCGAGAATCCCGTACGACGGCAGATTGAGCTGAGTCTGGCCGATGTTGTTGAGGAGCACCGTGACGCCATACGGCAGATCGTACCGCGAGCCGACATAGCTGTAGGTGGCGTTGCCGAAGACCCCCATGTCGTCCGTCAGGCTGTGATGGTAATTGAGCGACATCGAGCCGGTGACCTTGGGCGTATCCGGCACCGAGTATCCCGCGGGGATGCCGTCGATGGCGCTGTTGGTGAGGAACTTGCTGTGCGTATAACCCCAATCGGTCGCGAAATCGAAGCCGTAACCGAGGTGGGCGCGGAACGCGGCCTCCAGGCCGTAGATGTTCGCGTCTCCGCCGTTCACAGTGAAGCCGAAGCCGGCGATGTTCGTCGAGATCTGCGGGTCCATCCAGCGCTCGAAGTAGGCCGTGAGGTTGAACAGGGCGCGATGCTGGAAGAACTCGTTCTTGGTGCCGATCTCGTAATCCCAGACGTGATCCGAGTTGAACTGCGGCACGCCCTGTGAATTGACATTGGGGAAGTTGGCGAGCGAGGTGTAGTAGTGGCCCGGCTGGGTCGGGGTGGCCGACAGCTTGTACTGCAGGCCGCACTGCTGCAGATCGACCAGCGAAGACGGGCTGTTGCACGATGCGAGCGTCTCCGGGTGGTTGTAGCCGACGAACGGCTGGTCGGTGCCGCCCAGGCGGAAGCCCTTGGCGATCGTCAGGTACACCATGTGCTCGCTGTCGATCTGCCAGGTCAGGTTGAAGCGCGGATTGGTGCCGCTGGCGCTGCCGCCGGCGCTGGTGTTGAACGGCGCGGTGTTCCCGGCGACCGTCGGCGCGCCGCTCAGCAGGTTGTTGAATCCATATACGGTGAAATCACCCCACTCGGTGTTGCGCTGGGAGTACGAGTAGTGATACCAGCGTACTCCGACCGAGGCCTTCAGGCCGTGCGGGAACTCCCAGGAGATATTGCCGAAGAAGGCATTCTGCAGAATGGTCTGCGGCATGTAATCGACGTAGATGTCGGCAATCGGCCCGGCCTGATGGTTGATCGACCACATGTCCCAGTCGGAGAACAGATCCTGATAATAATAGCCGGCGAGCCACTGCAGCGGTCCGTGCCCCGTGGAGGCCAGGCGCAGCTCTTCGCTGACCTGCCGGGTGTAGTCGCGCTCCTGGACCCCGGGACCGGTCGGGCCGGGACCCGTCGGGCCAATGCCGTTGCCCCCGAAGCCGTCATTGCTCGGGGAGGGATACGGATAGGCCGGATTGGAGTAGTTGACC
>JAKAFQ010000001.1 GCA_021817875.1 Pseudomonadota bacterium | reverse complement strand
GCCTTGCCCTTGAGCGCAATCGTGCCCTCCACCGGCTCGAGGTAGCCGCCCACCGCCTTGAGCAACGTGGATTTCCCGCAGCCCGAGGGCCCGAGCAGCACGAAGCGGTCCGAGCGCTCCACGCGGAAATCCACCCGGTAGGTCGCCGTCACCAGGTGCTCCTTCGTCTTGTATTGCAGCGTCACCCCGCGCACGTCCAGCAGCGGTGGACCCGCACCCTTCGCCCGCAGCATTAAACGCCCTCGCCGACGCTTCGTGAGGTTTGCCGAGGCTGGATTACCTAGCTTCCGTTGCGACCGTAAATCATTGGGAAGAAGAGGTCCTTCCAACTTGCCGGCTCGTTCTTCAGCAGACCGAGAGAGTGCATAAACTTCGCAAACACCATGATTTTGTGCGGCGTCAACGTGTATACGTTATTGGGGTTCTTCAGGATCGCCACGACCTGCTGCTCGTTCAACGGGGTCTTCTCCAGGCTCAAATAGATCTTGGCCGCCTCCTGGGGGTCTGACCTGATGAGCTTTGTCGATTCCTCCAAGGCCTGAAACACCGCATGCATGATCTTCGGATTCGCATCGTAGAACTTCTGCGACAACCAAATCCCCGTCACGATGGACGGCCCTCCGGTAAGGTCGTACGAAGTGATTACGGTGTGGATGTTCGGATGCTCCAGCTCGATGCTGTCGTACGGGATCGTCGCGAAGTGCCCCGTAATAATGGACTTCCCGGAGGTCAGGGCGATGGCCGCGTCCGGATGAGACAGTGGCGCCTCGAGTGCATCGAAGAAATGCACGGGCTTACCGCACTTCTTTGCCGCCATGTCGAGCAGGATCGCATGCATGGAGGTTTTCACGCCGGGAACGGCAATTCGATCCTTTTCCGTGAAATCGCAGACCGTCTTGACTGCAGGATCGCTCGTATTCAATCGCATGGGTTGCATGTTGAGCGCCGTAAGCATCTTGACATTCAACGTACCTTTCGTGCGATCCCAAATATTGAGAAACGGCGGAGGGCCGGCCGTCACCATATCCAGCCGGCCGGAGAGGATTCCGTCGTTGAGGATCGCCGGACTTCCTATCCCCTTATACGTCACCGTTAGATTCTTTATGCCCTCCTTCCGAGCATACTTCTCGACGAGCTTCTTACCCTGCATGACATAGATTTGCAGGTAGCCAAGCCCCAGCTGATGCGCAATGCGCAGCTCCGTGGCTTCAGCGCGGGCAAGAAGCGGGCACAAGGCGCCCAGCAGAACAACAAAACGCAGGACCGACCTGCACCGTGTAGATTCCATCTGACACCTCCTCCTCTTTCACTGGTTGCCCGCGAGCATCGGTGCTCACGGATTACCTCGGCTTGCCCATTCGCCCAGCGAGCAAGCGCCCCTAGATCTGGTCGGTTGCAACGGGACCGTCGTTATTCGAAGACCGGCTGCACCCCGGGCGGAGGCGAGAATCCGAGATCGCCCCGCGCAATGACCGCATCCCGCCCGCCGTTAGCTATGAGCAACTCGCGCTGCCGCGCCTTTGCACGTTTGTCGACCTCCACCGGATCGCAGATTGCGAGCAATTTCCTTCTGCATTCCTCGATCACGGACGCGAAGCGCGGATCTGCGCCCAGATCGTGAAGTTCCTCGGGATCGGACTCGAGATCGAAGAGCTGCGGGGGATAGGCCACGTAGTGCACGTACTTGTACCGGCCGTGGCGGATCATGAACGCGCCGGTCGTGGATCCCATCCCGTGGTACTCGGAAAGCACGGAGCGCTCCGGTGCAAAACCTTTCGCGAGTCTCGTCAACGAGATCCCGGGATGGCCGTCGTACATCTCCGGTCTCTCCTCGCCGACGCATTCCATGATGAATGGATAGATGTCGACGTGGCTGACGGGCGTCTCGCAACGTCGTCCACTCGGGATGTCCCCTCCCGCGATGACGAGAGGCACACCCGCCGTTTCTTCGTACATCGTCGACTTGCCCCAGAGGCCGCGATTGCCCAAGTTGTCTCCGTGATCGCTCGTGTAGAGAACGCGAGTCGAATCGCCGAGGCCCGCTTCGCCCAGCGCCCTCAAGATCTGACCGATGTTGTCATCGAGAAAGGAGCACAGACCGTAGTACCCGGCGATCGCCTTCTTCAGCTTCTCTTCATCGAAGTATCGGTCGTAGACGAAGCTATTCGCGTAGTCGCGCAGAAACGGATGGACCGGGCGCTGGTGCCTTTCGTATTGCTTGGGGATCGCGATCCGCTCGAGCGGGTACTGGTAATAGAACTCGGGAGGCGCGGTGAGCGGGAAATGCGGGCAGACGAATGATACGAAGAGAACCCACGGCCGATCGGTGTGCTTGGGGGCCTCCTCCCTTAGCCAGATCTGCGCGCGCGCGGCGATTTCGCGGTCGTAGAACGTGTAAGGCGACTCTCCGGGACCAGCGAGCTTCGCGATTTTCCACGAGGCACCTCGCTCGGGAAGATCCTCTCGCACAAGCCCCATGAGGTCGCCTTTGCGCTCGATGATGTGCATCGGAATGAGCTCTTCCGAGAATCCGTAGTCGTCTCCGCCGCGGAAGTGCAGTTTCCCGATCGACACGACATGATGTCCGCGATCGCGCAAGCGGTGGTGCCAACTCGGTACTGAGCCGTCGTAGGCGTCGGCGTTGTCCCAGAAACCGATTTGGTGCACGTACTTGCCCACGGCGAATGCAGCGCGCGCCGGGACGCATACCGGGGAGGTTGTATAGGCGTCGGTGAACAGAGTGCCCTGAGTCGCCAGGCGATCAAGATTGGGCGTCCGCACAGACCGGTTGCCGTAGCAGCCGAGCACCTTTGGGTTGTGCTCATCGGACATGATGATGAGCAGGTTCTTTGGCTCCATGCTTCTCCTTAGAGTTCGGTGCGCCCGGCGCGTGCCGTCGGGCTAAGCCTGGTCCTATAATGCTATAGTGTTTTATAGTACTCTAGGGGATTGAAGGCTGGCGCACCGCAGGTAGCGCAATTTCACTATCTTGAATTAGAGAATGGCGCAGTCGCCCCCCGGTTTGGCTTCGGCTGGCAGGCGGTCAGACAGACGTAAGCGTGCAGGCCAGACTTGATATCGCTAAGCTTTGACCGGTCGCCGTGGGCATCACTCGCATACCGACGCGTTTAATCAACATGTGGTTCGGATTCGGCGCTGGCGATCGCTCAACGCGGTTCGCCGCCCGTTCAATCAGTCGGCAGAAGTGCAAGGCGTCCTGGAACCGCTAAGAATTCAAAGTGCCCCGTAGACCATGACTGAGCCAAGCAGCACCGATCCACTGAGAAACCTCAGCGTCGTCGCAGCCCCGGGCCTGACAAAGTACGCGCGCCTTCGTCAGGCGATTATTCAACGGATCGAAGAGGGCGGTTGGAAGCCAGGAGATCAGCTTCCACCGGAGAAGGAAATCGCCCGGCGCACGTCACTCAGTCTCGGAACCGTTCAACGTGCCCTTCGCAGCCTTGCGGACGAAGGGCTCGTGGTGCGCTCCCAAGGCAGCGGCACATTCGTTACCGAGCATCGAACCGGGATGGAGGCGCCGTGGCATTGTCGCTTCCTCAATGAGGACGGTTCGGGCTTTCTTCCGGTTTACCCGAAGCTCATTCTTCGGGAGCGCACGACCAATCCAGGCGAATGGACGGACTTTCTGGCGCCCTTTAGCGGAACAGCGATTCGGCTTGATCGCCGTCTCAGCATCGGTGACGAGTTCTACGTCTACAGCAAGCTCTACATGGACGAGGGACGCTTCGCCAAGATGCTGAAGTTGCCTACGAGAGAGATCAATGCCGCCAACCTCAAGACGCTCATTCAGCGCATCTTTCAGCTCACCATCACACAGATCTCTCAGTGCCTCGCCTTTACTGAGTTTCCGACGGAGATTGCCAAAGCAATCGACACAGCGCCAAACGCTACTGGGATCCGGATGGAATGCCTTGCCAAGGCAGGCCCGAGCCTTGTGGTCTACTACCAAGAGCTCTATATCCCGCCCAACGGGCGCAGGCTGGTGGTATCGGATTCGGACAATGCATGGTTGGGCACCAGTAGACCGCGACGCAGGTGAGCGCGTCGGTACGTTCTGTCTCGTACCGCAGATCGTGGAGGTGTCCGGCGGCCTTCCGGTCCTAGCGGCGGGAGGCGTGGGCTGCGGTCGCCAGATCGCCGCCTCCTTCGCGCTCGGTGCTCAGGGCGTCTGGCTTGGTACGGCCTGGCTCGCTACGAAGGAATATGGGACCCCGCCCGCGCTCTTGAAGAAACTCTTGGCGGCGAAGAGCGAGGACACCGTGATCACGCGGGCTCACAGCGGGAAGCCATGCCGGGTGGTCCGCAGTGCTTGGTCGGACGAATGGGAGTCTGAATCAGCGCCGAAGCCGTTGCCGATGCCGTACCAGCAGGCTCTGACCGGCGACCTCCTTGCGGCGATCGAGGAGCACCAAGTGGACCCGCTTGTCTATGAGGCCGCTGGACAGAGCATCGCCTGGTTTAACGAACTCACTACGGTTAGTGACCTAATGCAGAATCTCATAAGCGATACCTACTCGGCGCTCGACGCGATGCAACGTGCAGTAGTGCTCGATCCAGCCAGTGAACACATGCCGCGAAGCGGCTGACTGGAAAATGAGCGAAGCGGTGTTAGCGCCGGTGATACTGACCCACTCCTTCGGAATAAGACTGACCCACCTGGGAGAAGATGGCGGATTGTTGACCGCCGATGTTAACCCAAGAGCTTACGGTCAGGCGCTATCCGCGTGACGACAAGGCAGCGAGGTTTCAGTTGAAGGCTTGGATACCGGTCTGTGCACGCCCGAGGACAAGCGCATGGATATCGTGCGTTCCCTCGAGCGTATTCACCGTCTCCAGATTCATCATGTGCCGCACCACATGAAATTCGTCGCTGATCCCATTGCCGCCGTGCATATCGCGGGCCACACGCGCGACCTCTAACGCCTTGCCCGCGCAGTTCCGCTTAAGCAGCGAGACCATCTCAGGAGTGGCGAGGCCGCGGTCGCGCAGCCGACTGACGTGCAGGCAGGCGAGCAATGCGAGCGCAATCTCGGTCTGCATATCGGCGAGCTTCTTCTGAATTAGTTGATTAGCTGCCAGAGGCCGGCCGAACTGGTTGCGTGCGAGAACGTATTCGCGTGCCGCATGCCAGCAGAATTCCGCCGCCCCGAGCGCACCCCAGCAGATGCCAAATCGCGCGTTGTTCAGGCAGCCGAAGGGGCCCTTGAGGCCGCGCGCGCCGGGAAGCAGATTCGCATCGGGCACGAACACTTCATCCATCACGATTTCGCCGGTGGGCGAGGCGCGCACGGAGAGCTTGCCCTCGATCTTCGGCGTCGAGAGGCCCTTCATGCCCCGCTCCAGTATGAAGCCGCGGATGGTATCAGACTCGTCCTTCGCCCAGACGATCATGATATCGGCGATCGGAGCGTGCGTGATCCACATCTTGTTCCCGGTGAGGCGCCAGCCGCCCTCCACTTTGCGCGCACGGCTGCGCATACCGCCGGGATCGGAGCCGTGATCGGGCTCGGTGAGGCCGAAGCAGCCCAGCAGCTCCCCGCGAGCCATCGCCGGGAGGTAGCGCGCCCTTTGCGCCTCGCTGCCATACGCGTAGATCGGCGTCATGGACAGCGTGGTCTGAACGCCGCAGGCCGAGCGAAACGCAGTGTCCACGCGCTCGAGCTCGCGCATGATGAGACCGTAAGCGACGTAGCTCACGCCCGCGCAACCGTAACCTTGCAGCGTCGCGCCGAGGAAACCCAACTCTCCCATTTCGCGCATCACCGCGCGGTCGAAGCGCTCTTCGCGATTCCAGTCGCGAATGCGCGGCATGAGCTTTTCCTGCGCGTAGGCGCGAGCGGCATCGCGGATGAGGCGCTCATCCTCTGAAAGCTCGCACTCGAGCAAAAACGGATCGTCCCAACGAAACGTGCCGCCGGTAAGCGTGACGGCCGCCCAATCGGGGGCATTACGCGCTTCCATGTTCACACGCGCACCGGATTCGACTGCCCGATCGGCTGCATTCCGGAACGGGAGCGCTGTTGCCGCATAACGAGTCTGAGTATGGCGGATCCAAAAAAAGGGAGCGAACGTGCTGTCGCCTCGCGTAAGTTATCACCCGGGGAGGGGGGAATCCAATGCGTTCTCGTGATCATCTCCATTCACTCCCTAAATCCTATAGATCACATGAGATTCGCACGCGACGCTGGATCAGTCGGCCGCGACTCGTCGATTCGCCGACGCTGCCCCGTGGGCCACCACACATGGCATCCGAGACATGGCTCGCCTGAATATGCGTCATCACATCTACCCATTGGACGAAGTCGCGAAGTTGCTGATACCGTTCCACGCGGACTTGTACCGTCGTCCAGCGGGCGCCGGCCGGAGGCTCACGCGGTCTCAATCAACACCGATCGGGAAATTAGTTAGCCCTACTCCGCGCCACAGCGTCATTGCGACAGGCAGAACGCGTCCATTCGAACCCAACGCGAGTCCAAGAGGCATGCACACCATGGGAATGCCCGTGAACCCTTCGCAGCCGGCCGCACCGTTTGCGCTGCCCGGGGCGATCGCAGGCACCAGCGCATGGCTTGGGAGAGACCTGCGAGGACGCGAAGACTGGATATACCGGTTTTCGGACGACGACGCGAAGGAAGTCGACAACGCCATTCGTGTCTTTCGGGCAAGCCGTACTCCGCTGGCCGAGATTTCCTCCGCGACGTTTCCCCTCGGCGCCCTCGCCGGCGTTCTTTCGGACGTACTTCGGGAACTCTTGGATGGACGCGGCTTCGTCTTGATACGCGGCCTTCCGATCGAGCAGTACACGCGCGAGGAACAGGCGATCGCGTACATGGGGCTTGGCAGCTATATCGGCCGGCCAAGATCGCAAAATGCCAAAGGGCATCTGCTCGGTCATGTGAAGGACCTGGGCTACGACATCAACGATTCGCGCGTGCGCTATTACCAGACGAACCGCAAGCTCGAATATCACACCGACTCGGTCGACATCGTAGGCCTCCTCTGCCTGAGACCGGCCAAATCCGGCGGCGAGAGTTCGATCCTAAGCTCGGTCACCCTCTTCAACGAGATCCTGGCGCGTCGGCCCGATCTCGCACCAGCCTTGTTCGCGCCATTTCCGACCGACCGGAGGAACGAGGTTCCGGAAGGAATGCTCCCGTGGTTCGATATCCCGGTGTTCCACTGGTACGAGGGTTACCTCTCCGCGATCTACGCTCGCCAGTACATCGAGTCGGCCCAACGCCGTTTCCCGGACGCTCGCCGCCTGACCGGTGCGCAGATCGAAGCGCTGGATCTGCTCGATCACCTGGCGAACGATCCGGCAATCCATCTCGATATGGAGTTCCGGACCGGGGACATGCAGTTCCTACACAACCATCAAATCTTGCATTCGCGCAACGATTTCGAGAACTGGCCTGAGCCCGGGCGCCATCGTCATCTGCTACGCCTCTGGCTGTGTCCGGCAAATGGCCGGCCGCTACCTGCTGTGTTCGCCCAGCGCTATGGCAGCGTGACACCTGGAGACCGCGGCGGCATCGTCGTCAAGGAGACCATGCCAACTGTTCCGCTTGACGTCGATTAATCCCGTGTCGCGGCTCGCCGACACGACCGACTGTGCGCAATAACTCGCACCTCATGTTGCAGTCGCAGCCAAAGCCGCTGGACCGACTTTCGCTTTGCCGTATCGAAGATTGGCGCCTCGCCGAATGACCGGATGAACGGCGCCGCAGAACAGGGAAGATCCTAAAACACAAACGATCAGCACCGGTTAAAAGGAGGCAGCAACGTGGATGCGACAAATTTGCAATTTAAGGTCGGAGAGAAGCTCGACAGTATCCCGTTCGGTTGGTTTCACTTCTGGATCATCATCGTGCTGTCCTTAGTCGGTTTTACGGAGGGCTATGACACGGCTCTGACCGGCTCGCTGATCGTCTTGGCGCGCCAGCCACTTCATCTGATTGAAAGTGATATCACGTGGCTGGTTATTGGGCCCACTGCCGCGCTGTCCGCAGCAATGTTCCTTGGATCCTTCGCCTGCGACAGACTTAGCCGAAAAACGATACTTCAAATCGGCGTTATCCTCAGCACGTTCTTCACCCTCGTGATTCCGCTTGCGTCCAGTGCGAGCACCTTGATTGCAGCCAGAGTAATGGGAGGCATCGGCTTTGGGCTCGCGCTGCCAGCGGCCTATCCGATTGGCTCCGAGCTTCTGCCAGCCAAGCACCGCAAGACCTTCGGTTGGATTTACGAGGCGATCCTCGGAGTCGCCTTCACAGTCATACCCTTTGTCGGCTATCTAGTCGCAAATAGCCCGAGTGGTTGGAAGCTCGTGCCTCTGCCAGGCGGATTAATGCTCTTCGTGGTGCCGCTTCTCGTCTATTTCGTGGTCCCCGAAAGCCCGCGCTGGCACGTCGCCAAGGGAAGACCGGAAGCCGCAATCGCTACTGTGAACGCCATCATCCGGCGCGGTGGAAATCGCGTACCACCGCTTGCCGTTGAAGCGAATGTTCCAGCGGCCCGCCCGGCACGCGTGTTGCCACCTTATTCAGCTCTCTTCTCAGGGTCCCAGCTCCGCTACACGCTGGTGGCGGCCCTCACCTGGACGGGAGCCCTGGTCTCCTATTACGTCTTTGCGTTCCTGCTGCCGAAGGCGCTGCACGATCAAGGACTCGCCGTCAAGCTGAGCTTTGGTTTGGCAACCCTGACCTTTTTCGTGACGATTCCGGGAAAAATTTTCAACGGCTATCTGATGGAGTGGATCGGTCGCAAGCGCACCATCTTCCTCGCGTTGTTTCTGTCGATCTTCGGGTTATTCCTCATGGTGATCGCGCATCGCACCGCGAGTTCGACTCCGATTTTCGTCGCCGGCGTCGTAGTCACTGGTCTCACCGTACTTTCCAGTTTTCCGGCGGTCCGGATCTACATGACCGAGCAATTTCCGACGAACCTGCGGGCCCGTGGCTACTTCCTCGCTGAGATGATCGGTCGGGCGACCGCGGGGCTCGCGGTACCTCTATACTTGACGAAGTACACCGCATCACCAGTGATCTTCTTTGGAACGGCACTATTGTTTGCGCTGGTCGGGGCGTTCATACCGGTGCTATTCGGCGCGGAGACGATAGGACAGCTTGAGCTCATCTCCGAACACGGGGCTCAGTCGGCCGCCGTACAATCCTGAGGACCAGCGTTGATCGCGTCCCGGTGCGAATGGCTCTAAGACGCGGGCGCCACGCGAGAGATCGGGTCACAGACGAAATCCTGGAGTGGCCCCCTTCAGCCCGTTTATGCTTCGCTCGAGCGGCCTTCCAGAGCCGCGCCTGTCCTCGCCGCCACGTTGGCTTGCACGCGCCACCTGCCCAGGGCGGCGCGCGCCCTTGCGCCCTTACCGTCCCTGGAAGCGAGGTTGCCGTTTTTCCGCGAAGGCGCGCATGCCTTCCTTCTGGTCCTCCGTGTCGAAGAGCACCTCGAACGCCTTGCGCTCGAGCGCAAGCGCCGCGTCGAGCGGACAGTCTTGGCCGGTCAGCACGACCTCCTTGCAGAGCATTACCGCAATCGGCGGCAGCTCCGCGATCCGCGTGGCAAGCGCAAGGGCGCGATCGACTACCTCCGCATCGGGTGCAACTTCGCTTACCAAGCCCATGTCGAGCGCTTGCTTTGCGCTTACCACCTCGCCAGTCAAGAGCATCTTCATGGCCCGGAATTTTCCTACTGCCCGTACAAGACGCTGAGTGCCTCCGCCTCCGGGGATCACTCCGACGCGTACCTCGGGCTGGCCGAACTGAGCGCTCTGCCCAGCCACTATGATGTCGGCGTGCATCGCCAGCTCGCAGCCGCCGCCAAGGGCGTAGCCGTTGACTGCAGCGATAACGGGCTTTGGGCAGTCGGCAATCGTCTTCCACAATCGACGAACGCCGCTTTGCATCGCCTGCCGTGGACCGAGGTCGACGACCTCCTTCAAGTCGGCACCGGCGGCAAACGCCTTCTCGTTGCCGGTGATCACGATGCAGCGGGTCGCCTCGTCCTCGCCGAAACCGCGAACTTGCTCAGCCAGCGCAAGGCGCATTTCCATGTTTAGAGCGTTCCTGGCTTCGGGCCTGTTGAGCCGCAAGAGCACAACGCCCTGGGCCGGGAATTCCACTAGAACTGGCGGCATGATTTCGCTCCCTTCCAATTCAGCCGGTCTGATTGCGATTCGACGCGAATCCTTGACTGCCGGCTCATTTCGTCATTGCGGACCGGTGCGTTGGTTCGTGCGTCCCGAGCCTATGGCGACGGCGTCACTTGCCTCGCCGCGACCCTGTTGCTAACGCCATATCAACTCGACTAGCGAGCTCTTTATGAACTTCGATCCCCCGGAGGAGTGCGTCGCGATCGCGGAGACCGTCCGGCGCATCGTCCAGACCGACATCGAGCCGGTGATCGATGCCCACGAGCGAAGCGGCGAATTTCCTTCCCCCGTCATCCGCAAGATGGGAGAAGCCGGCCTGTTCGGTGCCGTGTTCCCCGAGACCTTGGGGGGCACCGACGCCGGTTTCTTTGCGGTCGCCGCGATATCGGAGGAGCTCTCGCGCCTCGCGCCGGAGTTCGGATACGCGATGAACCAGCAGTCCATGACCTGCCCGTTCACGATTTTCAACTGGGGTACGGATGAGCAAATCGAGCGCTTTGTGCCCAATTTGATCGCCGGCCGAAAGATCGGCATGTTCGCGCTGAGCGAATCCGGCGGCGGCTCGGATGCGGCCGGTGCGATGAAAACGAGCGCGCGCAGACAGGGCGACGTCTACCGCCTGAACGGATCCAAGCAGTGGATCACTTTCGCCAATGCCTGCGATACCGGACTGCTTTTCGCAAAGACCGATCCGGCCGCGGGCCACCGCGGAATCAGCGCCTTCATCGTGGAGCCGAAACGCTTCCCGGGCTACAGCGCGATGCCGATCGGCATGACGGGATTGTCGAATTGCCTTCGTTCCTGCGCGGTGTTCCTCGACGACTTCGAGGTACCCGTCGAGAACCGTCTCGGCCAAGAAGGCGAGGGTTTCAAGATCGCGATGAACGCACTGGAATACGGCCGGCTCACGGTGGCGGCACGATTGACCGGGCTGGCGCAGGCCTGCCTCGACCATGCCGTGACGTACTCGAAGGAGCGGGTCATCCGCGGCCGGCCGCTCGGCGAGTACCAGATGATTCAGCACCTGATCGCCGATGTATCGGTCAACGTGCAGGCCGCGCGTGCGCTCGCGTGGCGCGCTGCCTGGACGATGGAGACGGCGCGCCCCTCGACCAGGGCTGCCGCACAGGCGAAGTATTTCGCCGGCCGGGTGGCCAAGCACGCGGCGGAGGCGGTAGCCGAGATTTACGCCGGCTACGCGCTCGCCGACGATTATCCGATCAAGAAGATCATGGCCTACGTCAACATGCTGACGGTCGGCGAAGGTACGCCCAACGTGCAGCGCATCATGATCGCCGAGGACGCGCTCGGGATCAAAGACGCCGACCGCCATCCGGTGCGCAACCGCGCCCGCGGGTCTCGCTCCCCGCGGGAAGAGCTCGGCGGTTGAGGCGCGCTCGCCGCGTGCAGAAGCGAGACTCGCGCAAGTATTTGTGCCGCGCGCCACGTAGCAAGCGTTAAGCGCTCTTGCGCTTATTCAGGAAGGCGTTCATGCGGCCCTGGGCTTCCTCGCCCACCCGGACCCTGGCGAGCCGGGCCGCCGTGTCGCGGCGCATCGCCTCGGTCACCTCTCCGGCGACATGAGCGATCAGCTTCTTGCATTCGGCGAGCGCATCCGGGCCCGCCGCGAGAAGCGACGTAACGATGCGCTCCACCGCCGCATCGAGCTCTCCGGCCGGGACGACGTCGTCCACCAAGCCGATCCGTCTCGCCTCGGCGGCATCGAACCGCTGTGCGGTCAACCCGTAGCGTCGCAGCGCGCGCGGCCCGATAACGGGAGAGAGGTAGCAGGCGATATTGGCCGGAATAAGGCCAAGCAGAACCTCCGTAATGGCAAATGTGGCTTGCTCGGAGGCAAGGACGATGTCGCAAACCGAGATGAGTCCAACGCCACCGGCGAATGCTGCACCGTGGACCCGCGCCACCGTGGGCTTGGGGCAGACATGAATCGTGTAAAGCATGTCGGCAAGCCTGGTGGAGTCGGCGATGTTCTCGGCTTCCGAATATCCCGCCATCGCCTTCATCCAATTCAGATCAGCGCCCGCGCAGAAGCTCTTACCCGCTCCAGCGAGCACGATGACTCGCACCGCGCGATCGGCGCCGAGTTTGGTGAACGCGTCCTTCAGCCGTGCAATCAGCGTGTCGTCAAACGCGTTGTGCACCGCCGGGCGGTTCAAGGTGATTTTGGCAACGCCGCGCGAGTCGACTTCGATCAAAAGAACTTCTTCACTCATATCGGTCGTCCTGCTTCTCCCAGCACCATGGGCGACGGCACCGCTCTAAGGTCACAAGCCCATTTCGTTGGCGATGATTAGCTTTTGCATCTGGGAGGTGCCCGCGCCAATCGTTGCAAACAGACAGTCTCGCAAGTAACGTTGCGCGTGATACTCCATGGCGTATGAGTAGCCGCCCAGAACCTGCATCATGTTCCGTGAGAGCTCGACCACGAGTTCCGAGGCAAACAATTTGGCCATGGACGCCTCCTTGCGACAGGGTCTGCTGCGGTCCAGCAGGTCGGCGGCCCGGTAAGTCAGCAACCGCGCCGCATCGACCCGAGTTTGCATCTCAGCAAACAAATTGCGCGTCCACTCAAAGGCGCTAACCTTGCGGCCGAACTGTGTGCGGTTGCGCGCGTATTGCACCGCATAATCGAGGGCTTCCTGTGAAATTCCGACCCAGCGTGCTGCCGCTCCGATTCTGTCGAGCTCCAAGCTATGCGTGACGACCGCCCACCCCTGGTTCAGACCATTGAGGACGTTCTCCGCCGGAACATGGACGTCATCGAAGAACACTTCGCAGTACGCGTTCGCCTTCACCCCGAGCTTGCTGATCTTGTTGACCGTGATACCTGTCGTCTTGGAGTCGACAATGAATGTAGTGATGCCTTCGCGTTTAGGCGCTCGTCGATCCGTGCGCGTAGATACGATCAGGTAATCGCTGATGTCTGCTGCGGTAATGAAGATCTTCTGACCGCTGAGCCGGAAACCGTCGCCGCTCGGAGCGGGCGTCGCGCCCAGGGCGATGGAGGCCGCGTCCGAGCCGGCGCCAGGCTCGGTGAAGGCAATCGCAAAATTGATTTCTCCGCGAGCGAGCGGCCGGAGAAATTTGTCCTTTTGTGCGGTCGTTCCGAGGTCGAGAATCGCCATCCCCGCGCTCAGGATGGAGACCTGAAAGGTCATCTGAAGCGGCAGCAGGCGTTTGCTTAGTTCTTCCTGGAAGACAGCGGAGGCAACGCACCCCATTCCCGAACCGCCATACTGCTCGGGAAGAGGAATGCCGAGAAAACCCAGCTGCGCCAATTTCGCGTACAACTCATGCGGATAGTACGCCTCCTCGTCCATCTTGCGGAACAACTCCTCGGAACACTCGGAGCGCACGAAGCGAATCGCCGATTCGCGCAGCATCTGCTGTTCCGGCGTGAGATCGAAATCCATGGAGATTCTCAACGTACTATGCGGGACGGAATTTTGGAATCGCCGCCTGATCGCTGACGTCCTCGAAATACGCCTTTACCCGCATGCCGATACGCACCTGCTCCGGACTGCAGTGGGTAAGCTGGCCGTACATCCTCGGGCCGTCGTCCAGGTCGATGATGCAAAGCACCAGTGGAATGTCGTCCTTCCATGCCGGATAGTTCATCATCACTACGCGCGCCACCGTATGCGAATAAACCGTACCCTGGGGTTTCACCTCAACCCACTCCAAGCCGCGGTGCCCGCACTCGATACACCAGGGCTTGGGGAAGAAATCGAAGGTTCCGCACCGCGTGCACTTTTGCATCACCAGCCGACCCTCTTTTGCCGCGCTCCAGAAAGGGCGCGTCAGATCAGTGATTTCGGGAAGGGGTTTTCCCTGAGTGGTCTGTGCCATGGCCTAGGCCTCCGAACCAAGAATCAACGTTACGCAGCTTCTGTTGTTACGGGCGTAAGTCATTCCACCAAAGCCTGACACCGCCGCTACGGCGGCGTTTTTGACTTGTCTTTCTCCGGCTTCTCCTCGCAACTGCGTGGCAGCCTCGATAATCGGCATAAAGCCGCCGATCGCACCCCCTGGCTGGCCGCCGGAGAGCTGACCGCCATCAGTGGAAATGGGGAAATCGCCGCTAAATCTCAGATCGCGCTCCTCTACGAACTTTGCGCCTTCGCCCTTCTTGCAAAAACCGTAGTCCTCTATCTGGATCAACACGACCATCGGGTAGTCGTCATAGGGCTCAAATACGTCGACGTCCCCGTGATTCACTCCGGCCATCTTGAATGCCTCCGGTGCTGCTTGCGCGAATCCAGTGAAAGTGATGTCGGGTCGCGTTCGCGAGCCCTGGTAATAGTTGCTCACCTCACCGAAGCCGAGCAGGTACACCGGCTTATCCGTAATCTTCGCGGCCGTCTTTGCCGAGGTGACAATGTAGGCGAGGCCGCCGTTCACCATAGGAACGCAATCGAGCAGTCGCACTGGATCGGAGAGCACGCGCGAGCCCAAGTACTCTTCCATCGTAAAGGGCTTGCGGTAGATTGCCCCTGGATGCAGTGAGGCGTGATAGCGCGTCGTGACCGCAATCTTGCCCAGTTGCTCGGACCTGATGCGATACTGGTGCATGTACCTAGTCTGAACGAGAGCGAATTGACTGTTGGCGCCCATCACCCCGAAGGGGCCTTGGAAGTCCCAGAACACACCGCGCGTGCGCTCCGGCGAAAGGGGGAGCCCGGGCGCGACCGACGGAATCGTCAGGGGCGTGTCCGCCCCCATCACTAGCACGCGATCCACGATGCCCGCGTGAATCATGGCCGCAGCACGGGTCAGCAGCGCCGCCGCCGTCGCGCCGCCTTGGTCGCCTCGAAGAAGTACCCTGGGGCTGATGCCAAGGGTTTCGGCGACTGCGGCTGACCAGTTAACCGTGTGGCTCGCTTCGGCATGTGCCACGCCCAAGCCCTGCCCGTCGAAATCATTCTTCGACATGCCGGCTTTCGACAGCGCCAGGTCGGCCGCCCAAGCCAAGTACTCGTCGATTGTGTAAATGCGTTCGCCCGGCTTGGCTCGACTGTAGGGAGTTCTGCCATAGCCCACAATTGCCACTTCACCGCGCATGCATGAACCTCCAAGAAATTAGGGACTGCAACGAGCTCTTCGCGCCGCGCACGCCGATCGTTGGCGGTTCGCCGAATTGCACCGATCGGATCGTGCGACCACTATCAATTGCATTCGTCGTCGCTTTTCAGAATCATCAGCCAATCGACGGCGACGACGGCGCTGGGTGTCGCGATCACTGGATTGAGGTCGAGCTCGGCGAGTCGTCCACCAGCGGCGGCAGCAAGCGCGGAAACTTTGACCAAGAGCTCGCACAATCTGGCACGATCGATTGGCGGTCGGCCGCGTACTCCGTCGAGCACGCGAGCCCCGCGCAAACCCGCGATCATCATCTCCGCTTCGGACAGCGTCAGCGGCGCCGCAGCGAATGCCACATCCTTCAGCACTTCGACGAGAACGCCGCCAAGCCCAACCATCACGACCGGGCCAAAAGCCGGGTCCTGACGCGCGCCAATCACGATCTCAATGCCAGCCCGAGCCATTCCTTGAATGACAACACCGTCGATGCGGGCCGATGGCTGGTGTGCACGCGCTGAACTCACAATTTGTGTGAACGCTTGCCGCAGTTCCTGCGCGTTCGCAACGCCAAGCCGTACACCCCCGGCTTCGGTCTTATGCGGGATGTCCGGCGACTCAACCTTGACCGCGACGGGATAGCCCACTCGCGCGGCTGCGGCACAGGCCGCCTCGACGTCACTCGCCGACTCCGTCGGTACCAAGGGCACGCCGGCGCGCATCAGGATCTCGGCTGCCGTTATCGTTGGCACGATGCCCGCGTCAGCGCACGGCGTCCCGAGACGAGATAGCGTGGAACCGGGCGGCCGGGTGCGTGCCGCGGAATCCGCGAGCCGGCGCTCCCGAGCACGGCTGTAGCGGACTAGGCCCGCAATCGAGTCGATGGCCTGAACCGCTCCGCGTGTCACGCATATCCCACGCTCGCGCAGGGCGACGAGCGCCGCTTCCGGCGCCGCCAGCCAGCTCACCAGAAAGGGCTTACGCGTTGATTCTTTGATGTCGGTGATGATCTCGACCACGACGTCGGCGTAGCGCTCCATCAGCCGGAGCCACAACACGCCGATGTCGATCGCGGGGTCGGAAAGGACGATCTTCATCGCCTGGCGCATGAGCTCGGGCTGCGCGAGCGACAACCCCGTCACGTCGACGGGGTTCGCCACGGCGCTGTAGCCGGGCAGCGCCTGCTTCAGCTTCATCTGGGTTTCCGCGGCCAGAGTCGGCACCTGCAGTCCCAGCATTTCGGCTCGGTCACAGGCGAGCACCCCCGCCCCGCCGGACTGACTCACGATGCCGATGTTCGGCCCCTGCGGCAGAGGGCAATGGGCAAAAATCTCGACGAGGTCGATCATCCGTTCCTCGTCGTCGGCGCGGATGATCCCTTTCTGGCGCAGAACGCCATCGAGGACCGCATCCGCACCGGCAAGCGCGCCGGTGTGCGAAGCCGCAGCGCGCGCTCCGGCGTCGCTTCGTCCGACCTTCGTGAGGATCATCGGCTTGCCGAGCGCCATGGCACGCTCGGCAGCCGCGAGCAGCTTTCTGCCGTCGCGAATGCCTTCGACGTAGCCGGCGACGACGCGAATGCGCGGATCTTCGACAACGAACTCGAACGCGTCGCCGATGTCGATGTCCGCCTCGTTTCCGGTGTTGATGTAGTACCCGAGACCCAGCTGGCGCTGGCGCGCGAGCACAGCGATCGCCGTTCCAAAAGCGCCCGACTGGCTCACGAACGCGACCGGCCCCGGCGGGACGGGCCCTTCGAGGTACTCGCTGAAGCTGGCCGTGACGCCCTCGAAGGCGTTGACCAAGCCGACCGCGTTGGGACCGCAGAAACGTAGCCCCCCGGCCCGCGCCGTCTGGACAAGCGCGCGTTGCACCGCGGCGCCCGCCTCGCCAGTCTCCGCGAAGCCCGAGCTGAAGATCACCGCGGCAGGCACGCCTTTGGCGACCAAATCTCGCACGGCGTCCGGCACCAGCGCGGCGGGCAACGCGACCACCGCGAGATCCACTGCTTCGGGGATCGCCGCCACGCTCGGATAACAACGCAGTCCTGCGATGCGTTCGTGCTTCGGATTGACGGGATAGACGCGCCCCTTGTAGCCCTTTTCTAGGAAGTACTTGAGCGGCCGCCCGTTGATGCGTTCCAGGTCACCCGAGCACCCAAGGATGGCGACCGAATCCGGCTTGAGCAGCGCCTTCATCGTTCGCTGCGCCTCCGCGCGATCCGGTGCGGTCCCAATTCCTTGCGTGCGCATCGACCTGCTTCGAGTTCGAGTCGTTTTCTGAATCGACGGCGGCGTAGGGCGACGCCGCGCGTTCTCGCCGGGAGCCCAGCTCGTCTGGAACAGTCGTTGACACGGTAGCAGCGGCAGGACTATAAATCCAATGGATAAACGTGATCTTATTTATTCAGAAATTGAATCCAAGAAATCTCGACCTGAACCTCCTCGCGGTCTTCGACGCGATCATCGCCGAAGGCAACTTGACGCGTGCCTCCCAGCGCATGGCGATGAGCCAACCCGCGATGAGCAACGCGCTCGCCCGACTGCGGGCGGCGCTCGATGACCCGCTCTTTGCTCGTACCGCGCGCGGCATGAGGCCCACGCCGTACGCACGGTTGCTCGCTGCGCCGGTCCGGCAAGCGCTCGATCTCATTCAAAACGCGGTCAGCCCCGCGACCGCATTCGACTATCGATCCTCGGACCGACACTTCGTGGTTGCGGTGGAGGATTATGGCGAGGCGGTCATCATCCCGCGGCTCGTGGACTGGCTATGCCAAGCCGCGCCGCGCCTGCGACTCGATGTCCGTCCGGCGGCGGCGCATGTGCTGGACGAAGCGCTGCTTAAAGGCGAGATCGACCTGGGTATATCGTATTTCCGACTCAAATCGTCGGAGTTTCGCAGCCGCCTGCTGATGGAGGAATCGCTCGTATCGATGGTGCGCAAAGACCACCCGACGGTAGGAGAAACGCTCAGCCTCGAGCAATACGCGGCGTTGTCACACGTGATCCTGATGCCCCGCACTTCCGACACGCCCCTCATCGATCGCGCGCTCGAGAAACTGGGATTGACGCGGCGAGTGGCGCTGCAAGTACCGCACTTCCTGTCAATGCCGCTGATCGTGAAAGGTACCGACTTCGTGTGCACGCTGCCGCGGCGGATGGCAAACGTCTACGCGGAGAATTTCCGGCTGCGCATCCTCAAGACCCCGGTCGAGTGCCCAACGATTCCGATCTACCTTCACTGGCACCGGTCGCTCGAGGGAGAGGCAGGCCACAGTTGGCTACGTGAATCCATTCGGGAGCTATGCCAGCGGCTGTAGCGACGGTTGGCGCTACAAACCGAATGGCATGCCGTGTATTGCCCTGCAGCATTCGCGCCGGGTGATCCATCGCCGACATGAATATCTATTATCAGATGTATCCATTGGACGAATGGGGTTGCCGCTGATACGGTGGCCGTGAGCCCGATGGCGTCGGGAAACGGCCGCGCAGCGCCGGAGTAAGGGGCGGACGATGTCCAACATCGAAACAAGAAGAACACGCGTCGCAGACGCGAAAGCATGACGAATAGGAGGAAATCCATGAAACGATCTCTGGCGTTAGTCGCGAGCACCGCCTTGTTCGCACTCGCGAGCGGCAGGAGCTTGGCCGCCGATTCCGTGGTTCATGTCAGCCTTCTCACGGCGCCGTTTGGAACCGGGTCGTACGTGTTGGGCGCGGCCCTCCAAGACATCTCGAACAAGTCGAAATCGCCGGTGCGAATCGACGCCTCCGAGAGTCCGGGTTTCCTATTCAACATCAAGAAGCTTGCGGCGGACCCGGAGGCGCGTACGACCACGATCGTCGGTTCGGGCAAGGGCGTTCTAGCCTTGGCCACCGCCGGCGAAAAGCCATTCGACAAGAAATATCCGCAGCTGAAGCTGATCTGCAATTACGAGCTTGTGTCCGCGTGGCTTGCGACGCTGGATTCCAACATAAAAACGGTGAAGGATCTCGTTGGTAAGCGCGTCGGCCTCGGTCGCGCGCCGCAAATCAACTGGGCCGTCGAACCCGAAAAGATCATTCGGGACGGCTGGGGGCTGGGACCGGACCAGGTGAAGATCTCATACCTCGGACCCAAGGAGGCCGTGGCAGCGCTGCTCCAAGGGCACGTCGACGCGGCGGTCGTCGGCGGCTACATGGGTCCCGGAGGGCGTCCGTTCGTACTGAGCCCCCAGACCACGCAGTTCCTCGCTTCGGGGCGCCATGTTCGCATGATCCCGTGGGGCAAGGCGGCGGTGGACAAGGCGATCGCGGACGGCATGGACATGGTTTATACGGAGTTGCCGCCCAACACGATTCAGGGCGTCTCCGAGCCGCTGCCGGTATTCGCGGATACCGCGGGGTGGTTCGTCTCCTCTGAATTCCCGGAGAACCTCGCCTACGAGGTTACCAAGATGATCATCCGCAACGTGGACAAATTCCGCGAGTACCACGCTCTCGGCAAAATGATGTCCAGACAGGCGCTGGTGTACGGATTTGCCGAGAAGGACATCGCACCCGGCGCCCTGAGGGCGTATCGCGAGGCGGGAATCCTCAAGTAGCCGCGCTCCGCGCCTATCCTCCAGGTGCACGCGCAGCAACCGGGCCATCGTGCATGAGGCCGCCGCGTTTCGCGCGCCGAGTTCGGCCCTCGGACGCCGCTCAAGAAAAAGGGGATGCACAAGCACACGATGCGGCTCGGGCAATCGGGTCGATTCGTGCGCCTGCGGATCGGTCTGCGCCGGCACGGTTTGGATCACGTCCCCCATCAGGGAACTCCAGCGTAGCCCTGACGAGCGGGCGGGGACTCGGCTCGCCAATGTGGCTGCGTCCTTGCGACATGGAGGAAGCGGCCAAGGCAGGGCGGGGATGCGCTGCCACCCAGCCACCCTTCGAAGCGAGCGAAGGAAACGCGTGCGCGAGCGCCTCGTTCCGGCAAGCCGCGAACGGAACCATGAGGCGAAGAAAGGCAATTCCACATGGCTGAACCCCGGCGCGAGAGGGCCTTTGAAATAGCGTTGGTGGTGGTCGGACTGGCGATGTTCGCCTACCACATGGTGGCGAGCCAAGTCGCTCTGTTGACCGACTACCAGCATCAGGACGTGCACCTTGGATTCTTGCTCACCCTAATCTTCTTGCAGAGCATGCGCCAGGCCAAGACCGGGTGGTCGAGGGCGCTGTGCGCGGCGATGCTTGTCGCCGGGATCGCGGCGACGGTGTATGTCTTCACCCATATCGAGCATCTGGAGGAAGCCGTCGGCTTCCCGGACCGCGTCGATCTCGTCGTCGGGGTGACCCTCGTGGTCTTGGTCATCGAAGGGACCCGACGCACCTGGGGCTGGACGCTCCCCCTAGTGGCGATCGTTTTCATTGCCTACTTCATGTTTGGTCACCTGCTCCCGGCCCCGCTCTACCACCGCCAGTTCGGATTCAGCTACATGGTCTCTTACCTGAGCATCGGGTTGTCCGGGATCTTCGGCACCTTCCTCGGAATCTCCGCCCAGCAGGTGTTCCTGTTCGCGGTCTTCGGCGGGCTGCTCGGCGTCATCCGGATTACGGATTTCTTCCACGAGGCGGGCAAGCTCGCCGGGCGCGTATTCCAGGGCGGACCAGGGCAGACCGCGGTGATCTCGAGTTCCCTGATGGGGATGGTCACGGGCGCGGCGGTAGCGAACGCCGCCATCGTAGGCGCGTTCACCATACCTTACATGAAACGCGTCGGTTACAAGCCCGAGATTGCCGCGGCCATCGAGGCCACCGCCTCGACCGGGGGGCAGATCATGCCGCCGGTCATGGGCGCGGCGGCGTTTCTCATGGCGTCGTTCCTCGGTGTCCCTTACGCGACGATCATGCTGGCCGGAGTGCTGCCCGCGATTCTGTACTACTGGGGCTGCATTCTCGGCGTGCAGTTTATCGCCGTGAAATACGGGATCTTCCCGCCCGCCGAGCCGGTCGATTGGGGTCTGCTCGTGAAGCGTGCGCCGCTCTTCCTCGGTCCGGTTGGGCTGCTGGTTGCCATGCTCTTGTTCTACTACAGCCCGGCAGACGCGGCGTTCTGGACGATTCTGGTGGCCATAGGCCTGAGCTATTTGCGGAGCGACACGCGGCCCAAGCTCGGGGCCTTGGTCGACTGCCTCGCCAAGGGTGCGTACGGCGGCGCGCAGATCGGCGTGTCGCTTGCGGTGGTCGGGCTGATCGCGCAGACGCTGATCACTACCGGACTCGGCACGAAGATCGCGGGCCTGGTCACGCTGCTAAGCGGCGGAAATCTCATAGTTGCGCTGCTTGTCACCATGGCGGTGTCGTTGATCCTCGGCTGCGGCGTGCCCACGTCGGCAGCGTACGGCCTAGTTGCCATCGTGGTCGTTCCGAGCATCATCCGCATGGGCGTGCTGCCGTTGTCGGCCCACTTCTTCGCCTTCTACTTTGCGGTGATCTCCGCGCTCACGCCGCCAGTCGCGCTGGCCGCGCTCACGACCGCCGCCATGGCGGGCGCGGACTACGTCAGGACCGGTTTACACGCGGTCAAACTGGCGATTTCCGGCTTCCTCATCCCGTTTCTGATCGTCGTCAATCCCGTGTTGCTGCTGCGGCCAGACAACTGGATCTGGGGTGCCGGCGCTCTGGTATCCATGCTGCTTGGGATCACCGCGCTCACCGCCGCTTTGTATGGCTGCGGTCTAGTAGTGTTTACGCGGCGCGAACGGATCGCCGCCGTGGCCTGTGTCGTCTTCGAACTCGCTTTTTCGGTCCTGCGCGCCCTGGGGCGGGAGGAGCTGGCGTTCGGCGCGCTGGGCGTCGGCTTGCTCGTCTTCCTGGTCGTTCTCGCGGGGCAGGTCAAGAAAAGGCGGCTGGCCCGACGCAGCCTGCCGGAGCGCATGGCGACGAGCGTCTCGTAGGCACGCGTCATGAGCGCCGGAGCAATTCGCAGTCTCCACAGCGGCGGCGTCACCACGCTGGTGCTCGATCGACCCGAACGTCGCAATGCGCTTTCGACCTCGATGATCGAGGCGCTCGGCCGCGAGATTGCGCAAGCGGATTGCGACACGGCCTGCCGCTGCCTAGTGCTGAGCGGCGGCAAGCATTTCTGCGCGGGCCGGGAGCTTGGCGCCAGAGTCGGTCGCTCGCTCGAAGCCGTGCTCGAATACGACGAGGCCTACGCCGCGGTCTTCCGCGGGCTGCTGCAGCTTTCGAAGCCCTCGGTCGCGGTGGTGCGTGGCTACGCGGTTGCGGGCGGATTCACGCTGGCGATGGGCTGTGACTTCGTGCTCGCGGAAGCAAGCGCGCGCTTTGGAGCGATGGAGATGAAGAACGGCTTCCCCGCCGCGGTCAACACCGCCCTGCTGAGCCACCTCGCTGGCCGGCGCGCTGGATTGGAATTGCTGCTGCTCGGAGACCCGGTGCCGGCCGAGACACTCTACCGCATGGGGCTGATCAACCGTCTCGCGGTCGACGCGGCCGAGCTCGATCACACAGCGGCGCAGTTCACCACGGCACTCGCCGCGCTCGATCCGGTGGCGGTACGGCTCACTAAGGAGGCGCACCGCAGCGCCGCGAACATGCCGTTGGAGGACGCCCTCGGTCACGCGAAGAACCTGAATGCGCTGCTGCTCGCCTCCGGCCGCATCGAGAAAGCAGCGCGCGCTTTCGCGGGCCGCCGCAAGGGCAAGTCCGCTTGATCGGGAGCGATTACGCGGACGAGGGCTCCCGCTGAAGGCCGCGGGACCGCGGAGCTAGTCTATCCGCCGGAGGTCGCGGGCCGGGCGTCCGCGCTCAACCACTCGCGAGCGGCAGCCGCGATGCCCTGCGCCCTCGTGACCGCCCAGCCGAGCGCGCCCGGGAGCCGCGCTGACCCTTCCGGAGCATGCAACCCCGCTTGTCGAAAGGCCTCTTCCATGGCTTTCGGGTAGGGTTGACCCGCACGATACCTCGCGATCGCGGCCTTCACCAGCGCGTACCCGCGCGCTTTTCCCACCGCTCGGGAGAGGAGCATGCTGATGCTCTCGGAGTAGACCGTGGGGTCACGCTGCAGGTTGGCCAGCATGACCTCCGCGTGAACCTCGAGGTGGCCCACAAGCTCCGCAAGGCGCCAGCGAGCCGGCCACTGATCAGGCAGAGGTCGGTCAGACCGAACCACTCCGCGTATGCAGTTCCGACCTCGCGCTCGCCCTCTGCCAAGGCCGCGCCGTCCGCGACGATGGACGAGAATTTCGAGCACTGCCAGTCCGTGCATTCTTTGCGAAATCCACGGGTTCGTCTTTTGCGGCGTCGCCGAGCTGCCGCACGCGCCGCCTTCGGTCACTTCCTCGATCCCGGTGCGCTGCAGGTTGTACACCTCATGGCCGACTTTCCCCGCGAAGGTACACAGCTGCGCGAGCGCGGCCGTCAGCGCAACGAAGCGGTCCCGAGCGGTGAACCAAGGCGCCCTGCCAACGCGCAGGCCCATCAGGCCCGCCATCTCCGATTCGACCTCGTCCGGCGACGCCCCGATGACGGCGAACGAAGATCCCGTGCCGACTATACCCGCGACCGAGATGACGGCGGCCTCCTCCATCGTCCGGACGAGTCGTTCCGCGATTCGCAAAAGCTCGTCCAACAACGTCGCGAACTTGAAGCCCAGCGTTGTCGGCGCTCCCGCCTGACCCTGCGTCCTCGCGACCATTAGAGTCGTGGCATGGGACTCGACCAGCAGCGTCAGCCTTTCAACGGCCACCCGAACGTTCGCGACGACGAACTTGACCGCCGTCTTGAGCTGTAGGACGTGAGCGACGTCCCAGGGGTCGTTCGAGGTGATTCCGAAATGCGCGTAGGCCGAAGCCGGATAGAGCTGCTCGATCAGGTCCGCAATCGGATTGCCGGTCTTGAGCGCCGCCTCGGAGGCGGCGACGAGGTCGAAATCCGATACGCTGAACCGGGCAAGTTTCGCCGCCTCGCCGTCGTGCACAACAATTCGGACTCTGCCCATCGATACGGACGCGCTGAACAGCGCCAAGGTGCGCTCGCTGAAATTCAACCGCTGGCGGCCTGAAGGAACAAACCGACTTTACGATAATGCGAAAGTCCTGATGACAGCATGAGGTCTGGTCCGATACTCTGCGCCGTTCGTTTCTTCCTTCAGCCCATCACTATGCGGTTCAGCTGCATCATCACGTTCCGCAGTTCGCGTAGCAGTACCATCTCGACTCGGAAGACCGAGGCTCGCGGTCCCGACCACATGACGGCCGCCGCGGACACGATCGCGCGGCTCAAGAAGCGGCAACGCCAACCGCTCACTATCGTCGGCGTCATGGTCTACGACTGCGACGCCGCGGCAGGATAACGTCTTAGTAGGTGAGACACTTCCCCCGCGATCTCGTACCCGTGCCGAGCCGCCCGCCTCGCCCTGGTTTTCGTGCCGCGGTTCAGCGAAATACGTAGATCGGGCTCGACCAGGCGAGCTGCCCATCCTCTTGCGTGACGCGCACGTAGAGTGCGTTGTCGCGCGCTGCACCGAGTGGCACGCGCCGCTCGATTTTCATCCGCAGCTGCCGGTTCTCGTCGGGCAGGCGAAAGACCCGGATCTGACGCTTGATGCCGCCGTTCGCGAACACCCGGTCCTCGTAGCCGATGTCGGCGATCGCGAGCTCGGTCTTCACGAGCGGGGTTTCGATGCGCAGCCTGCCCGCCGCGGGGTCGGCGAGCCAGGCGTCGAAGCCGCCGAAGCCTCCCGTGGTGAGCGCCGCCCACTTGAGGCTCCCGGGCGCGGTCTGCTCGAGCTTTTTGTCGAGGTTCCAGAAGTTGATCGGGGTCGCGCGCTCGAAGCGATTGCCTTCGAGCGTGCAGCTTCCGTCCCAGATCGTCTGCCGGCCGCGCCCGCGGTACTCCGAGCCCTCCCAGATGACGCGGATGCGCCGCCCGAGGGCCTCGCGCGCGTAGGGGCGGATCGTCTCCAGCGTTTCCATCCGGTTACGGATCTCGACACGCTCGATCGGCGCTGAGCCGATCACCTCGATGCCGAGCGTCACTTCCTCCTCGCCCGAGCGCAGGATATCGCCCATGATCGCGCTCCTCACCCGCCCGGAGGTCGTCGGGCCGAGATCGGGGTCGTCCTCGAACAGCCCGGCGTCGCGCGCGAAGGCGGCGCGCACGTCGAGGTAGAGGCGGCAGCCGGTGGTCGCGTAGTGATGGCGCCGGCGCAGCGCGTCGGCGAGCGCGCGCCGCGTGAGGCCGGTCGCGAGCAGGCAGCTCAGGCCCCCATAGGCCCCGAAGAGCGACGCGCCCGGGTGGCTCGCGCCGTGGCGCCCCTTGTGGCCGTCGCTGTTGGCGAGGATGCCGACGCGGTAGCCCTGCTCGAAGGCGTCCTCGAGCAGCCACTCGAAGGTGCCCCAGTCGGAATGCACCTCGACCGAGCGCTCGAGGCGTGCGTCGTGCGCGATGCCGATGTCGGCGTAGCGCCCGCCGACGTGCGCGAACACGACGCAGTCCTCGCCCTTCAGCGCCGCGAAGAGGTCCGCCGCCGAGTTGGCATCCGAGGCCGCATCCGCGAGATCGTCCACCAGCGCGTGCGAGGAGCGGTGGATCTGGCGGCCTTCCTCGAGGAAGAGCACGTTGCGATCGCCCCCGAGCCCGGTGTTGCCCGACCACTCGTAGCCCGGAAAGACGATGAAGCGGCTGTCGCGGTTGTATTCACGCGTCAGGCGATTGAGCGCCTCCCAGAAGGGCGTCGTGATCTGAAAGTCGTTCCCCTGGTGGCTCATCGCGTCGAGAAATGCGCGGTCGCGCGCGAACTCGATCAGCTCGCGCGCCGAGTTGGTGCCGATCGTCTCCTCGGACTGCCCGTGCAGGTCCGCCCAGTAGGGCAGGAGCGGGGCCTCCTCGACGATGCGCAAGGGGTTGCTCACGCACACGACGGTGCCCGATGCGTCGAGCACCTCGATATTCAGGTCGCCGCATGCGCGGGCGCGCAATCCCTCGATGCGCCGCGCGTGCTCGCCCGCGCGCATCTCAATTTTCTCCGGCAACCCCTCGAGCGGCAGGCGCGGCCGTAGGGTGAACACACCCTCCACCCGGTCGCTCGGGTTGCCCCACTTGTCCTCGCCCTTGAAGCCGAGCGCGAAGGGCTCGCCGCGCCTGCGCAGCGTCGGCAGCACGCACTTGTAGGCGACCGGCGGGCCGGCGACGACCGCGATCGCCGGCTGCTCGGGCAGCTCGACGTAGTTATAGGTGGCGAAGGCATCGACCAAGACGCGGAATTCGAACCTCGATTCGCAGAAGGTCTGCACGCGCATTCCGGGCGAGCCGCGCCGTCGGTCGCCGAAGCGCACCACGATTCGATCGCCCTCGCGCAGGAAGCCGCGCACGACGCGCACGAACAGCGTCTTGTCCCACGGGCGGATGTTCATCTTGTTGTCGTAGCGCACCTCGAGCACCGCGCCGTTGCTCGCCTCGACCGTGGTGTAGTTCGGCGCCTGCGGCTGCTCGAACTGCGGCCGGCCCATGTCGCTCGCGAAGCGGTGCACGATCTTGATCGAGCCGGTGTCGTCGATGCCGAAGTAGCCGGCGGTGTACGTGAGCGTGAACTCCTCGAGGCTGCCGGCGACGAAGGCCCCCGTCGGGGAGACCTCCGCGCGGCCCATTTTTTCCGGAAAGTAGGTGGAATGCGGCATGGCACAGTGTCCTTGATGCGATTGCAGTGTGTTCAGCTGCGGCGCAGGTTCGGTGCGGGCAGGCCGTCGATGCGCACGTTGACGCATGCCGGGCGGTTCGATGCCGCCGCGCGCTCGAGCGCACCCGGCAGCTCCGCGGCACGCTCGACCCATTCGCCGTGCCCGCCGAGCGCGGCGCAGGCGAGATCGTAGCGCGCGGGCGCGAGCTCGCAGCCGTGGGCGCGCTCGCGGCCGTAGGTGCGCAGCTGGATCTGGTATTCGGCGTTCCAGCGCGCGTCGTTGCCGACCACCGCAACGAGCGGCAGGCCGTAACGCGCCGCGGTGTCGAGCTCGGCGAGGTGGTAGCCGCACGTGCCGTCGCCCATCACGCAGACAACGGTCGAGCGCGGGAAAGCGAGCCGCGCGGCGAGCGCCATCGGCAACCCGGGGCCGATCGCGCCTGCCGGGCCGTTGATGAGCCGGTGCCGTGCGGTAACGACCGACTGCGCCCACTGGCTGAACTCACCGCCGTCGGCGACGAGCACTGCTTCGGGATCGGCCGCGAGCAGCTTCTGCAGCGTGTGGCACACCTCGAGCGGATGCAGCGGCCCCTCGGGCGCCGAAGAGATCCCGCTCCAGGCGGCCGGGCGGTACTGCAGTGCGGAGGTCACCTCGCCCGCCCAGCCGCTTCGGGACCAGGAGAGCTCGCGCGCGGCACGGATCAGCCATTCGGCTGCGGCCGCGGCGTCGAGATCCTCGCCCGCGTCGACCACCCGGCAATCGCGCGCGAATGCCTTTCCAAAGCGCAGCGTGTAGTCGATGCGCTTGCCGATGAGCGCCACGACGTCCGCGCTCGCGAGCACTTCGGCGAAGGCGCCGAGGCTCGGATCGTTCACCCCGCGCGGGCTTTCCATCGCGATCGCGGGGATGCCGGTCGTATCGCGTAGCTGCGCAAGGAGCGCACGGCCGCGCGCGCTCGCCATTGCAGGTCCCGCAAGAAGGAGCGGCCGTGTGGCGCCTGCGAGCGCGGAAAGCACGTTCCGCAGCGCCGGTTCGTCGGACCGGGCAGCGACCGGCGCGAACGCCTGCGCCTCCGGCAGGGGCACGTCGGTATTTGCCTCGAGCACGTCCGCGGGCAGGCTCAAGTGCACCGGTCCGGGCCGGCCGCTGCGCGCGAGGCAGATTGCGCGCCCCAGATTTTCGCCGAGCGTATCGGCGGAGCGCACGGTCCACGAGGCCTTCGCCACCGGCGCGGCCATCTCCGCCTGGCGCATCTCCTGGAACGCGCCCCGTCCCAGCTCGGCGAGCGGCGCGTGCCCCGAGAGCAGGACCACGGGAGACTCCGCGGCGAGCGCGGTGTAGAGCGCCGACACGCCGTTCGCGTGCCCGGGTCCGCCGGTAAGGAGCGCAATGCCCGCCTCGCCCGTCAGCCGCCCCCAGGCGTCCGCCATGTGCACCGCCGCGGCCTCGTGGCGCACGTGCACGAGCGACAAACCCGCGTCGAGCGCTGCGTCGAACACCGACATCACGTGGTTGCCCGACAGCGCAAAAACGTAGCGCGTGCCGGCACGCACGAGCGCGCGGGCGACGATATCGGCGCCGCGAAGGTTCAGTGATGTGCTTTGCATGTATTACCCCGGTCGCGGGACAGGTCCTCGGAAGCCGCCTGGACTGCCTAGGCCTCCGCGCTTTTTCCGATCAAAGAACGCAGATAGCGCTCGACTTCGAGAACGCCGGGTCCGTACGCATCGCGTGGCCGGGGCAACGTGATGCTGACCGACTCAACGATCCGCGCGGGCCGCGGCGAGAACACCAGGATACGATCTGCGAGGCGAATGGCCTCTCGCACGTCGTGGGTAACGAACAAGAAGGTCGTATTGTGCTCGCTCGAGATCGCCGACAGGTCGACGATCAACCGGTCCCGCGTCTGCGCGTCGAGCGACGCGAAGGGCTCGTCCATCAGGATAAACTCGGGCTGGGTGGCGAGCGTACGCGCGATTGCCACGCGTTGCTTCATCCCGCCCGAGAGCGTCGCAGGGTAGGCGTTCGCAAAGCCGGCCAATCCGAGATGCTCGACGTAGTGCTCCGCGCGCGCCTTGATCTCCGCCCGGCTGAAGCGCTTCAGCATTTCGAGACCGAAGGCGATGTTGGCGAGCACGGTGCGCCAGGGAAAGAGCACGAAATCCTGGAAGACGATGCCGCGATCCGGGCCCGGGCCGCGGATCGGCTCGCTGTTCAGCAGCAGGCTGCCGGCGCTCGGCCGCTCGAAGCCGCCGATCATGTGCAGGGTCGTGGATTTGCCGCAGCCGCTCGGGCCCAGGAAAACCGTGAATTCGCGGCGCTGCACATCGAACGAGACATCTTCGATCGCGGTTACCGGCGGGTGCCCGTGGCGCCCGGGGTACACCTTGCGAAGATTCCGGGCTTCGATGACCGTGGTCGGGATCGCCTTGTCGGCAACCGCGTGCCCGCCGCCCTGCCCCGCGGGCGCCGCATTCGCTGAAGTCACGACACCAATCCCCAGCGCCTGATCGTCGCGCGCTCGAGTGCCGGAAATACGAGGTGGTCGAGCGCGAGTCCGAGGAGCGCAATGGTGGCCACGCCTGCGTACATGGTGGGGACGTCGAAGAACTGGCGTGCCGCGAAAATGGTGATGCCGAGGCCGCGGCCGTGCTGCACGATGATTTCCGCAGCGATCACGGCACGCCAGGCGTAGCCCATGCCCACGCGCAGCGACGGGATCATGTTCACGAATGCACCCGGCACGATCACCTTGCGCATCTCGCGCCACGCCGAAGCCCGGTAGGAGCGCATGACCCAGAGCTGATGCACGCTGATCGCCCGTGTTCCCTGCAGTGCGCCGAGGTATACGGGAATCCAGGCCGAAAAGATCACGGTAAGCACGATCACCGCCTCGCCCGCCCCTATCCATAAAGACAGCACCGGGATGGTCACGATTGCCGGCAGCGGAATCCACAGCGCCACGAGCGGGTTGAGCGCCGCGCCGAAATCCGGATGCCGTCCCGCCAATATACCGAGCGCGCCGCCGAAAACGACGGCTATCCCGTAGCCCAGGAGGAGCCGGAGCACGGTTCCAAGCGTGGCGAAAAACAGTACATGGCCGCGCTCGAGCATGCCGCGATAGAGGCTGGCGAGCACGGCACTTGGCGCCGGCACCGCGGGATTGTGCAGCAATCCCGTCGCGGCCGCGGCCTGCCACACCGCGCAAGCGAGCAGCACCACCCACAGGCTCGAATAGCGCTCAAACGCTTCCGTCAGCCAACCGCGTCCGTCCGGCGTGGTGAGACTGGTCGACATTCAGCCCTTACCCGACGCGAGTGTGCCCCAGCGCACCGCAGTTCTGGTTTCTGCTGCACGAAAGGCGCTTTCAATGCCAAAGCCAAGCAGCGCGATGACCACCATGTAGAGGTAGATCGTTCTCGTGTCGAAGAACTGCGAAGCCTGAAAGATGGTGTACCCGAGCCCCCCCGTAAGCGCGGTCAGGCTCTCGGTGGCAATCAGCGATCGCCACGCGTAGCCCATGCCCATCCGAAATCCCGCAAGCAGCGGCACCACCGCTGCGGGAACGATCACGTGCCGGAACAGGTCCGCGCGGGTCGCAGCCAAGGACCCGGCGATCCAGAAATACTTGCGGTCGATCATCCGCACGCCGTCGTAGACATAGACAACGATTGGCACAGACGCGGTGATGACCACGACCGTGAAATCGGTTGCATCGCCGATTCCTGTGACCAGCATCAGGATCGGAACAACGGCAAGCGCCGGAATCGCCATGAACACGCTGATGAATGGCATCACCAGCAGGGCGAGCGGTCGCGACAGCGCCGCCGCGATGCCGAGAGGCACCGCGACGAGGACAGCCACGCCGAACCCCCCGATCAGGCGAGCCAGGGTGCGCAGAATGTCGACCTCGAGCTGGTAGGGCGGATCGGAGCGTGGTCCGGCGGCGTAATAGAGGCGCCCGACCAGCTCGAGGGGCGCCGGCAGCACGACCGTCGAAATTGCGCCGCTGATCGCCAGGGCCTGCCAGAGCAGCAGGCACCCGCAGACCGAGGCTGCTCCGATGAGCGCATTGCGCGGCGGGATCCAGCGAGCCCGCGCGCCTCGCGGAGCCGCAGCGACCGGCGTCCTATCTTCCACCGGCGCCCGTGAGCTTCGTTGCGGCCTCGAGGTAACGCATGTCCACCAGGCTCTTGAAGTCAGGTACGCTCGATATGCGATGTGCCTTCACCATGAACTCGCCGACGGACTGCAGGGCACTGATGGCCTCCGGCGTGACCCGCATATCGAAGCTCATGTGCCGGAAGGCACGGGTAAAGGCCGCCGGCGCGACTGTCGCCCCGCTCTCCGCCTCGACCTTCGCGGCAAGCTCGCCCGCCGCCTTCGGATCTGAGGTAATCAGCTTGTACATATCCTCCATGGACGCAAGCACGCGGGTGAGCGCCTCGGGGTGCGCCTGCGCAAAGGCACGGGTCGTGATGAGCAGGGCCGGATCGGTGCTCACCTCGGGGAAGCTCTGAATCACCTTGACTACGCCCTTCGTCACCAGTATCGACGGTGTCGGCTCCCACGTCAGCGCGGCGTCGATCTGGCCTGACGCGAGCGCACTGCCCATGTCGCCCGGCTTCATGTTCACGATTTGGAAGTCGGCGTTGGTCCAGCCCTTCTGGGCAATGTATTTCTCGAAGATGATGTACGCGCCGGACCCCACTGCAATCGCGATGCGCTTTCCCTTGAGATCCGCGACGGACTTGTAGGCCGCGTCCGGCCGCACCATCAGCTCGTGGCGTTGGCCGCCGGAGTGCGTCGCGGCGATGATGATCAGCTTGTCGGGTGCCCGGCTCATGGCGCTCAGCACCGGTCCAGATCCGCTGTCCGCGATATCCGCCTGGCCGGCCAGCAACGCCTCCATCGACCGAACCGCGGAGGGCGACACGGTTTCCTCGACCTTCAGGTCGTATTTCGCTCCCCAGTCCTTCGCCCGGTACACGAAGTCCTCGGGCACCTTTTGCATGGCGTAGCGCACGGTGTACTTCGCCGCGATGGCGGATGGCGCAGCCATCACGCTGCCGACCCCCACGGCGGCGGCAATGCCAACGGCCCGTATGGCCTTCGAATACGCTTTCAGGTTCATTGTCGAGTCCTCCTCCTTGCACTGCGGTCACGATGTTGGACACGCGATTCTGCCCACCCTGGAGCCGGGCGCGCACGCCGTTTCCCGATCCGGCCGCCGGATGCTACGTCGCACCCGCATGGATTGAGCGCACGTGGGCGGCGGCGCTATAACCCGCGGCGCGGCCAAAGACGGCTCCCGCTGTCAGCCCGGAACCACCCGGGTAATTGAAATAGAACAGTCCGCCCACCAGCTCTCCGGCTGCGAACACCCCGGGGATGGGCGCACCATTCCGGTCCTCCACCATTGCCGACGTGTTCACTTTCAGCCCACCGAAAGTGAAGGTCACGCCGCAGGTCACTGCGTAGGCGACAAACGGTGGCTGGTCGATCGTGTTCGCCCAATTCGACTTCGGCAGCTTGAGCGGCGCGGCGCGCCCGTCCTTCACGTTGGGGTCGAAAGGCACCTCCCGGCGTACGGCCTGATTGAATTCGCGCACCGTGCGCAGAAAGCCATCCCGATCCACGCCCTCCATGTGCCCGACCAATTCCTCGAGGGTGTTGCCCTGTGCCTTCGTAACCTGACGGATGCGGTACTCATCGCGCAGCAGGTGCGCCACCTTGGCGTCGAAGACCTGCCACCCGAACATCCCGGGCTGCTTCAGGATCTCGCGCCCGTACTTCGCATAAGTGTAGTTCCGGAAATCCGCGCCCTCGTCGACGAAGCGCTCACCGCGCGCGTTGACCATGATGCCGAATGGGTACGAATGCTTCTGGAACTGGTCCCCGACGGCAAGGTCGCCGAAGCCCGGGGCGTTGAGATCCCAGCCGACTGCGTGACAGCCGGACCAGTGGCCGGCGGGCATCGCACCGATGGCGAGAGCGGCCACGATGCCGTCGCCCATATTGAAGCGGGTCCCGCGCACCTTGGCGAGATCCCAGTCCGTACCGAGATAGCGGGCGCGCATTTCGGCATTCGATTCAAATCCGCCGCAGGCAAGAACGACTGCGCGCGTGCGGATCGCACCCCTTCGACCCGGTTGCTCGACCTGGACCGCACACAGTCCCTGGTCATCGACTTGGAGGCCCGTCATCCGGGTACGATAGAGCACGTCGATCGCCTCGCGCTTGGCCGCGCGGTGCAGCATGTCGACCAAGCCCGGGCCACCGCCGGTGACCTCGCAGGCAACCCCGCCCCAGAACTTGAACCGGCCGCCGACCTTGAAGGCCTGCCGACCAAGGCTCGGCTGGAAGCGAATTCCCTTCGAGCGCATCCACACCAGCGTCTCGCGACTTCGGCGAACCAGCATCTCGGCGAGATCCGGATCGCACCGATGCTCCGTCACGCGGAACATGTCGTCGAAGAACTGGTCCTCCGTGTAGGCACCAAAATCAACCGTCGCGCGTTCGGTTTCGGTCAGCTCGGGGACCACCTGACTGTATTGCTCGACGCCGTCGTACGCGAAGCGCATCGCGCCCGCGGTGTAGGTCGAGTTGCCGCCCCGCTCATCGTCGGGCGCGGCTTCGAGCACGAGCGCCCGTACGCCGCGTTCGGCGGCCGCAAGCGCGGCGCACATCGCCGCATTGCCGGCTCCCACGACTACGAGGTCCGCTGCTGCGGGAATCGCGGGCACCATCTATGCGGTCCTAGTACTGCCGCGCCGAATGCGAGCTGTTTTTCGTAGCCGCTTGCGTCGCTCTGCAGCGTCGGCGCGTCCGGCGCGAGCGCTCTTGCCGTGCCTTCCCAGCCGCTCGACGAGCGCACTCGCTTGCGGCGAGGGCAGGTAATTGCGTCGCAACGATACGAGCGCAGGGCCGAACTCGGCCTCGATCTGCGGTCCAAATCGGCCAAAGATTTCCGCGAGGTAGATCTCATGCCTGATCAAGCTCTCGGCCAGATTCACCACCGGCAGGTTGCGCGTGTAGGCGCCGCATCCGCCCTCCGCTGTATTGGCCGTCAGCGCTTCCTTGAAATCGGTGGCCACAGTGATGAGGTTGTTGGCAAGCCCGACCTCGAGCCCGCTGTTCTCGTGCATGTACACCCGGCTCGGCGGCTTGAGCCTGTAGCCATCCAGAGCCGCCGGCTCGCCGAAGAGGATCAGGATGATCTGAACGCCACGTTTTGCGGCGCCCAGCAAAGCGGCGCGATGCCCTTCCAGCATGCGCGCATGAGCCTTTATCCAAACGTGGCTCTGTGCCGCCGCGATCATGCTCGCGATCTTGGCACGGACTGCCTCGTCGCCACGCAGGGTCCAGACGTACTCCTCGCCGGTGCTGCGACGCAGTTGCGAGAGCTTGTTCGCTGCCCGACGGCACTGCGCGTCGATGTCCTGGAGCATACGCGCGAACAGCGCTTCAGGCTGAACCGGAACGTAGCGCAGCGGGTTTTCGGTGACGGGCTGCGCAAATCCCTTCTTCGCGAGGCTCTCCACCGCGGCGTAGACGTTGGCGCGGGGTAGCCCGCTTTCCTTGCTCACCTGGTAGGCCGTGGCAGGGCTTTCCTGCAGCAGCGCAAGATACGCCTGCGCTTCGTGATCGGTAAGGCCGAAGCCGCGCAGGTCGGCGGCGATCTCGGCTGCGAGTCTGTTCGTGTCTTGCGCCAAGAGTCCCGACCTCACCTGAGCACGGCGTAATCGACCGCGCGTCCGATGCCGCGTCGAAGCCCCTCCAGACGCAGCACTTGGCCCGCGGCAATGTTTGCCAGGTTCACTTCGTTGCCGTAATCGGCGAGCATCTTGGCGTGCTGCTGAGGAAAGCGGTAGGGGTCGGCTTCGATGAGCGTGTGCTGGAACCAGGATTCGTCATGCACACGCGACAGGGCCCCGGGCACTGCCTTCTCGAGCGCGTCGATTTCGGACTGCTCGACGATGACGTGTTCGACCCCACGATCGGCCGCCCATTTCACCGTCGCCCGCAACTCGTCCACGCTCATGGGTCCCTGCGGATTCTTGCGTCCGAACTCGTAGATGACCGCGAAGCCCGCCTGCTGGAATCGCTCGATTGCACGGCCGCGGTCGTCCTCGCTCAGGTCGGCGTAGTTCTCCGAAATCTCCAGCGCCGGAAAGCCGAGCCACCGGAGAAACGGAGCCAGACCATCGAGCTCGTTGCGGCGCAGAGCGTATTCGAAGAGGATGCCGCCGCTGTAAGGCAGGATCTCGGCGTCGCGGTACCGGCGCACGATGCGCGCGACGATGTCCGACGGAAGAAGCAACGCGTTGAGCGCGTAGATCTTGGCGAAGTCGATGTACTCCGCAGCGCACTCGAGCAGGTCGGCTACGCCCTGCGGACCGGTCCAGCCGAACGCGTCCGGACCGAAATCGATCATCGCGGTGAGCCCCGATTTGCGAGGCTTCCTTGAGCGTGCGGGCAGGTCGAGCATGGCGCAGATGTGATCAGCTCTCCGGGGCCGTGGGCCGACCACCTTTTTGACATCGCGTCGTAGCAAATGCTACTACTCCTGGGCGCACGCGGTCAAACGGCGCGGCAATCGGGAAGCAGCAAGCCGGGAGAAAAGAAGTGATGCATCGGGTCGTGCTCATAGCGGGAGACGGAATCGGGCCGGAGGTCACGCGTGCCGCGCGCGAAGTGATCGACGCCTCCGGCGCGCAGATCGCGTGGGAGCCGGGCCTGGCCGGGCTTGATGCACAGCGGGAATTCGGCACGCCCTTGCCGCCGGAGCTGGTGCAGGCGATTTCGCGAATTGGTGTCGCTTTGAAGGGGCCGACGGCGACCCCCTTTGGCGGCGCGTACCGGGTCGTGGTCGAAAAGAGTGCCGCCCGCGGGGAGCGGCAGTCATACCCGAGCGTTACGGTCGCGCTGCGATCCGAGCTGGGATTGTTCGTCAACATGCGCCCCGCCAAGATCTACCCGGGAATCAAGACGCGCTTTAGTGGCGTCGACCTCTTGATCTTTCGCGAAAACACCGAGGACCTCTACCTCGGTATCGAGCGCATGCGCGACCGGGATACGGCCGAGGCGACCAAGCGGATCACGCGCGAGGCGAGCCGGCGAGTGGCCGAATTCGCGCTCGAAACCATGCGCCGGCTGGGGCGCAAGAGGCTCACCGTCGTGCACAAGGCGAACATCCTCAAGCTCACCGACGGGCTGTTTCTCGAGACGGCGCTCGCGGCTGCGCAACGCTACCCGGACCTGTCGATCGACCAGCGGGTCGTGGATGCGCTGTGCGCCGACTTGGTGACTCGGCCCGAAACATACGACTGCCTGCTGCTTCCCAACCTGTACGGCGACATCGTGTCCGACCTGGCCGCGGGCCTAGTCGGCGGCCTGGGCATCGCGCCCGGTGCAAACCTCGGTCCCGGGTGCGCGGAATTCGAGCCCGTGCACGGCACCGCACCGGACATCGCAGGGAAGGATCGCGCCAATCCGACGGCGATGATCCTCTCCGGTGCCATAATGCTGCGCCATCTCGGGGAGCATCGCGCGGCGGCCGCCATCGAAACCGCGCTTTCCCGGGTCCTCGCCGAAGGACGCTTCGTCACACCCGATCTCGGTGGAAGTTCTGGAACGCTCCGCATGACCGAGGCAATAATCGAGCAACTGGCTATCGGCCGCAGCAGCAATAGGACGCCGGAAATGACCAGTCGACCTGGACCACAGTTGGGGTGACCCTCTGCGCGGCGACGATTCGGCTACGCGCCGGGAATGAAAAAGGGCCTGCACTTCCGCAGGCCCTTGGATTGACTGGCGCGCCCGGCAGGATTTGAACCCACGACCCCCTGGTTCGTAGCCAGGTCCTCCCTCGAATTCAAACTTCCGCCAAGTCACATAGTTAGTTGCGCTCCGAGCGTGCCATAACTCCGCAGTAGTGCCGATCGAGCTCGAAGTGGTAGTCGATGTTCACGCGCACGCGCGCAAAGCGCGCGATCACCATGCGCGTCGCGGGCAAGGGCTTCAACGCCGGGCGATCCAGCGTCTCGAAGGCGCTTCGGCGCGTGCCGGGCAGCTTCTTGAAGGGCCGCGCGTTCAATTCGACGAGCAGCTCGGCGATCGCCGCGTTCGCCTCGGCGAGGCTGAAGAGCCGCCGGTGGCGAAGGCGCGCCAAGATCCAGCGCTCGACCACCTGCACGCCCAGCTCGACCTTCGGCTTGTCGCGGGGATGCGCGGGCCGCGCTGGGAGCACGACCGTGGCGTAGTGCGCGCAGAACTCCTCGACCAACCGGCCTAAGCTCGGCTCGTAGCGGTCGGGGTGCGCGACGAGCGCGCGCGTCTGGTCGGGCACGACGAGCCGTGGCACCCCGCCGATGAACTCGAGCGCCGCGATCAGCGAGCCGATCCAGTCGGCCGCGGTCTGCGTGGCGGTCGTGCACGCGTAGGTGTAGTTCGACGCCCCCAACACGGCGACGAACACTTGCGCGCGGCCGTTCGCGTTGGTTGGTCATGGGCGTGCGCACTTCGCGTTTCTTGAGCGCCTCGCTCGATCCAGTGCGCGGCTGATCGCCCAGTTGGTGCGCCAGACCGTTGCGTGGGCCATCCAAGTGGGCTCTCACGGCACCTGCTTCGTACTGCGCAAAGCACGAAGCGGGCCAAGGCATCCGAAAGCGATAGCGCAAGATCGGCTCGCGATCGGCCCACGCCCCGACGGCCCGGGGCGGGCGCGCGCCCCCTTGCGGAGCGCTTGATCTAGCTCAAGTCACGAGATCCGTGGATCGCTAAAGTGTTTACTATCTTACGTCTCGCATGTTCGACATGCAGGAGGTTCGAATAATGATCGACTCATTAAAGCAGCTGCTTGGATGGAGCACTCCGATCAACCCGCGCTTCGACCGCGCATCCCTGGCGACGCAGCTTGGACATGAGAGGCATAGCTGTCTCGCGCGCAGGCAAGGACGTTGTCCAGGCAAATCCGAGTGTGCGGATTGCGCATGGGCCGAAGGCTGGACGCGGGCGTCTGCACGAAGCTGAAGTCGGAACTCGAGGTTCACCTCATACGTCGGAGAAGGCGCGCGCCCGCCTGCCGCATAAGCCTAGAGCCTGCATCGCGCCGCGAGGCTCCGCAGCAGCCAGTCTGAAGGGCTGCCGGCCGGCGGCGAGCCTCTCTGAGGCGCACTAGCTTTTTTTTGGGCAGCGCATCCGCGCCTTGCGCCCCGCGGGCTACTAGGTATGCGCCCCCCAGGAACACCTGACCCATCGGCGTCCAGATTGTTTCGATCCGAAACGGTCTCTGGTTCGAAGCGAAACACAACTTTGGCTAATTCGCCTCTTGCTGCGGCAGATTGTTGAGCTTGCGCGTCCCTGAGATAGCCGGCTTGGCCTCCGGCAGAATTCAGGCGCAATTTATGCTGCTCGCACTGTCGGCCTTCCAGATGGGAGGTCTCTAATTCGAACAAAGCGGAGGAGAGCATGGGCTCACGCGACGACCCCATGTATGACGAGAAGCACCAGGCGCAAATCGATGTGATGGTCGAGGCCGAGCGCCGCTACTTGGAGGCGCGCAAGGCTGAGCTGGAAGACTGTGAATGCAAGGAGGGGATGTTTCCGAATCCGGCGCGCGCTCCCGGCCGCCGGCGATTCATGCTCACCGGTGCGGCACTGGCCGGCGCCGGCGCCGCCGGCATGCTGCCGCGCATGAGCGTTGCAGCGGCCGCGCCGCCCGGGGCGAAAGAGTATCCAGTCCCGCCGGACCCCACCAAGGTCTTGGGTCGCGGCGTTGGGGAAGACGGTGGCTACGGCACTCGCTCGCAGTTCGAGACTTCGGTGCGCTGGCGGTTCCCCACCCCTACGACCCAGTCTTCGTGGTCGATGACGCCGCTCGCCGACGAGTTCGGCATTGTGACGCCGTCAGGGTTGCATTTCGAGAGGCATCACGGGGGAATTCCGACGATCGATCCAGCCAAGCACACGCTGCTTGTGCACGGAATGGTTGGGCAGCCGCGCCTCTACACGATGGCCGACCTGCGGCGCTTCCCCTCGGTATCGCGGTTTCATTTCATCGAGTGCTCGGGCAACGGGCTCACCGAGTGGTCCAAGCCGACGCTCAAGACCGTGCAGGGAACGCACGGGCTACTGAGCACCTCGGAGTGGACCGGTGTGCCGCTCTCGATCGTCCTCGACGAAGTCGGAATCAAGGACGGCGCAAAATGGATTCTCGCCGAAGGCGCGGACGCTGCCGTGATGACGCGCAGCATCCCGCTGGAGAAGTGCTATGACGACGCGGTGCTTGCGTATGCGCAGAACGGCGAGGCCATTCGCCCGGAGCAGGGTTACCCGCTGCGCCTGGTGCTACCCGGCTGGGAGGGGAATACAAACATCAAGTGGATCCGCCGCATCCAGGTCTCCGATGTACCCTTCATGACCCGAGAAGAAACATCCAAGTACACCGATCTCCTCGGCGACGGCAAGGCGCGGCAGTTCACGTTCGTGATGGAGGCGAAATCGGTCATCACCTTCCCGTCCGGCGAGATGATGCTTCCGGGACCGGGGTTCTACGAGATCACCGGGCTCGCCTGGTCGGGTCACGGGCGCGTGCGGCGCGTCGAAATTTCCGTGAACGGCGGCCAGACCTGGGTCGACGCCGAGCTCACCGCCCCGATCATGCAAAAGTCAACGGTGCGCTTTCGCAGTCCGTGGACGTGGGACGGCAAGCCCGCGATCCTGCAGAGCCGCTGCACCGACGAAACTGGCTACATTCAGCCGACGATCAAGCAGCTGATCGATGCGCGAGGGCTCAACGGACCGCTGGGCTCGATCTACCACCTGAACGGAATTCAGAGCTGGCAGATCGCAAGCGACGGGAGAGTGAGCAATGTCCATCACTTCTAAGGCCATGGTGCTCGCGCTCGGGATCGCCGGGATTGCAGCCTCGGGGAGCGCCGGAGCGGCCAAGTACGGTTTCGGAACGGCCGTGTCTAACGCTGCAGCGCGCAGCGCGATCGACGCCTGGCCGGCAGACGGCCGGGACCTTCCACCCGGACGAGGCAGCTTTACGGAAGGCCGTAAGATCTACGAGCAGAAGTGCGTGGCCTGCCACGGCAACAACCTGCAGGGCGTCGCAGGCGCCGGGGACACGCTAATCGGCGGCCGCGGAAGCCTCACGGGCGGCAAGCCGCTCAAAACGATCGAGAGCTACTGGCCGTACGCGACGACGATTTTCGACTACGTGACGCGCGCGATGCCATTCAACGCACCCGGCTCGCTTACCCCGAGCGAAGCCTATGCGGTTACCGCGTACATCCTCGGCAGGGCGCACATCATCCCCGAGAACGGGGTAATCGATGCGGCCTCGCTGCCGAAGGTGAAGATGCCAAACCGCAATGGTTTCGTCTCGCCAGACCCGCGGCCGGACGTGGCGAACTATTGACCTGAGTGTGGGGTGGCGCGCCAGCGAGCAACATTCGCGCCGTGCCGCCGGCCCGGATCAGAACAGCCCGACGACCTTGCCGTCGACGATGTCGATTCGCGCCGCCGAAGGCACCTTGGGCAGGCCCGGCATGGTCATGATGTCGCCGCAGATCATGACGATGAAC
>JAKAFQ010000130.1 GCA_021817875.1 Pseudomonadota bacterium | reverse complement strand
CCCGCGGTATCGATATGCACTGCGTAGTACGCGGTTCCGCGCGGCGTCTCGGCCCAGCCCAACCCTTCGCCGCCCGACGGGGAGCGGCAGTGGGTTCGCAGCGAGCCCTCGGGCAGCCCGTCGAGGACGGCACGGATCAGGGCGATGCTGCGGGTGATCTCCTCGACGCGCACCTGTTGGCGGGCGTGGGCATCACCGCCGTCCCTCACTGCAACGCACAGGGGCAACTCGCTGTAGGCCCCGTAGGGTTGGTCACGCCGCGAGTCGCGATCGATTCCCGAAGCCCGCTCCACCGGCCCCGTGGCACCTTGGTCGAACGCGAGCTGCCGGCCGAGCACCCCGGTGGTGATCAGCCGGTCGAGATGGCTGCTGGTTGCGGCCAACTGGTCCGCGTAACGTTCAAATTCGTGTTCGATTCGGACAAGGTCCTCAGCGAGCGTCACCAGCGTAGGCTCGCGCCGCAAACCGCCGGGGACGATGAGCCCCCGCAGCAGCCGGCTCCCGCTGACCCGGCAGTTGAGCTGCTTGGCGAGCTCCTCGAGGTACTTCCCTTGTGCCTCACCGACCTTGAGCGTGGTCGTATGACACAGATATCCGAGGTAATGCAGGTGGTTGTAAAGCCGTTCCAGTTCGGCGAGTAATACACGCAGCCAGGAGGCGCGAGGCGGCACTTCGCACCGTGACGCAGCCTCCAAGGCGTGACAGTAGGCGAGAGCATGTGCCACGCTGCCGACCCCGGAGACTCGTTCGGCGAGAATGGTGCCGAGCGTCGGGGCGAGACCTTCGAAGCGCTTCTCCATCCCCCGGTGCTTGAAAAAAAGCCGCGGCTGGTAGTGCAGGATCGCCTCGCCGATGTAATAGAAGGCGAGCTGAGTCGACTCCAGCACGTCGGCTCGGACCGGTCCGAAGGGCAGCAGCTGCACGTCCTCGCGCGTGGTGCCGGCGAGGTCTGGCATGGGGAGCGGCACGGGCGTATAGCTCAGGTGCGGCAGTGGTCCGGGCATTAAAGGGGGGCGCTCGGCCGCCGCGCCGGGCAGCAGCACCAGCGGGTCAGGAACGGGCTGGTCTCGGAAGGCGACGCCGCACAGGTCGGTCGTCTCCCGCTCGTACCAAGACAGGAGCGGTGCGGCCGGCGCGAGGCTCGGTGGTGACTCCGCTCCGGAGCGGCAGCGCCAGATGTGCGGGGTTTGGCCGCGGCCCGGATGTAGCACATAGCGCAGCTCGGGCGCATCGGAACCCGTAGGGAACCATGCATACATGAACTGCATGCGTGCTCCTGCGCCGAGAGCCGCCGCGCAGCGCGCCGAAAGCTCCGCCGGTGCGATGTCTTGCATGGTGACCGCGAGGGGCGCCCCAGTCATCGAGCGTCTCCGCTCAGCTGCGTAGCGATGACCGCAAAATAATGGCTGAGCGTGCTCGGCCACCACAGGCCCATGGCGAGCAGCGGTATGAGTGCCAGCCACATCGGCAGCACGCGCCAGAAGCGATCCGCCGCGTCCGGCTGCCCGCAAGAGGTGGCGGCTGCAACCTGCGGGTTCTCGCCGAAGTACATGGCGCGGAAGTGGTTGAGGAACCCGATGAAGATCACCACCAGCAGTGCCAGCATGACGAATACCGCCCAGGCGTTGGCACCGGCGAGGCCGGCGCGCAGAATCGTGAACTCGCTCAAAAACAGTCCGAAGGGCGGTGCGCCGGTGATGGCCACCGCGCCGGCCAACCACAGCACCCCGGCAATGGGCATGACCGAGAGCACGTGATGGATGCGCCCGAGGCGCTTGCTACGGAAGGCGTGCATGGCATTGCCGGAGCCAAAGAACATCAGCGATTTGTTCAACGAGTGATTGAGCATGTGATAGAGCGCGCCCGCGACCCCTAACGGTCCGCCGAAACCGAATCCGAGCGTCATGACGCCCATATGCTCGACGCTGGAGTAGGCCATCAGTCGCTTGATGTCCGTCTGTCGCGTGATGAAGAGTGCAGCGATTGCGAGCGAGAGCGCCCCGATCGCCACGACCACCGTTTGGGGCAGCGCGCCGAGGCGTACCGCGTCGATCACCTGGATGAAGCGCACGATGCCGATCATTGCGGTGTTGAGCAGCGCACCGGAGAGCATCGCCGAGACCGGCGCCGGACCTTCGCTGTGCGCATCCGGCAGCCAGGTGTGCATCGGGGCAAGTCCCACCTTGGTGCCAAAGCCGATGAAGACGAGCAAAAAGGCCGTCAGCGCGATCGTCGGGTTCAGATGCGGCGCGACCGAGCGCAGCGTGCCCCACGTCAGCGCGTAAGTGGGCCCCAGGATGAGGCTGCCGCCCCAGTAGTACAGGATGATCCCGAGTAGCGCGAGGCTGATGCCCGCCGAAACCACCACGATATATTTCCAGGCCGCCTCGATGCTCTCGCGCGTTTTCTCGAACCCTACGAGGAAGGTGCTCACCAGCGTGGTGAGCTCGATCGCGATCCAGTAGACCCCAATGTTGTTCATCAGCGGTCCAAGCAGCATCGTCAGCGCGAATCCGGCGAACAGGGCGTAGAAACGGTGCAGGCGCGCCGGCGTATGGAGCGTGCGCATGTATCCGATCGAATACAGCGAGGCGAGAAGATACACGGCTGCGACCGACAGGAGCACCCACGCTCCCAGCGGATCGACGATGAGGTAGCCATGCAGCAGCGTGTAGGGTCCGTGGAGAGCGATCGGCAGAAGCCGCAGTATCGCTACGAAGACGATAACGGAGGCGGCGAGGTTCAGGTATTCGGCGACGCGCGGCGAGCGGATAAGCTGGCAGCCCACGGCCCCTGCGAGCGGCGAGAGCAGAGCGACGGCCACCACAATCGCTGGACTCATCCGACCAGCCTCGTCAGATCCCGGGTGCTCGTGGTGCCGGCATGCACGGTGAGGTAGCGCACGAGCACACCGAGGCAGGCCACCACCACCAGCAGGTCAAAGAGGATCACCAGCTCGATCAGCAGTGGCATGCCCGGTACCAGGATCTGAGAGCCGAGGAAGATACCGTTCTCGATCACTAGGAGTCCTAAGATCTGACTCACCACTTCGCTGCGCACCATCAGCATGAGAAAACCGATGAGCTTCATTGAAAGCATGGTGGTGAGGGCGAGCACCGCGATGGTACCGGTGAGCCCGAGCGTGGCACCGAGGTGGGCCGAGACGACGAATGCGAACACGACCAGCAGCCCGCCCACCACCAGGCTCGAGCTCGGTGCGAGCCGCTCGTGCAGTTCGCGGTCGACCTTGAGACGTCGCGTGATGCGAAGCAGCAGGTAGGGCAGCAGCAGACCCCGAAACAGCGCGGTCAGCACTGCGATCCCGTACAGCTCGGGATAACCACCGTAATAGGCGACGGCGGCCGAGAGGACCGCGATCAGCCAGGATTGCAGTGCGAACGCGCCTAGGTAGGCGTTGAGCCAACGCGAGCCGAGCATCACGAAGGCGAGCAGCAGGCTCGTGATGGTGAGCAGGCTGAAGAGCGATCGCGCAAGGGGTGGCAGATGGGCGGCGAACATCATCATCTCAGTTGATTGGCCACGATCGCGAGGATTGCGAGTACGAACGAGGCGGCGAGCGGTTCCTGATACCGGTAGTAGCGCAGGCGCGATTGGGCCGTCTCGACCGCCACCACTACCGCGCCGACGACCGAAAACTTCAGAAACAGCCCGCCGGCCGCGCCGAGCGCCCCGAGGGCCGTTCCCTGCAGCGACAGTCCCCAAGGCAACAGCAGCACATTGCAGAAAATGGTGTAGAGAATGAACTGTTTCATCGCCGACGCCCAGCGCAGAAGCGCCAGCAAGGGCCCCGAGTACTCGAGGATGCGTCCCTCCTCGATCATGTACACCTCGATGTGGGTGCTCGAGTGGATGGGCAACCGATCGGTCTCGACGAGCAGCAGGATGAAAAAGGCCCCGACCAGGAAAAGGTGTGCCGGACCCCAATACACGGCGGACTGGCCGGCGAGCAGGTGATTGACCACGAAGGGCAACATCGATTTGGCGAGCAGCGTGATGCCGACGAACACGAGGATCAGTGTCGGCTCGGCGAGAATGCCGAGCATCACGGAGCGCGCCGCGCCGATGCCGCCGTAGGCGCTGCCGGAGTCGAGTCCCCCGAGCGTGATGAAGAACGAGCCCAGGGTCAAAATGAGACCGCCACCGAGGATGTCGCCCATGTCCGAAAGCGGGAGCGGGAAGTTCGTCAGGACTGGGATCAGGATCGGCACCGTCAGCATGCAGGTGAAGGCGACGATGGGTGCAGCCCAGTAGATGAAACTCGCGGTCTCGGGCACCACGAGCTGCTTGTGGAACAGCTTCCACAGGTCGCGGTAGGGCTGGAAGATGCCCGGTCCCTGCGCTCGCTGCACGCGCTCTTCCCATTGCAGGATGATGCCCTGCAGAAGTGGGGCGATCGCCAGCACGGCGCAAACTTGAGCGATCTGCAGGAAGATCGGACGGGTCACCTGGCTGCCTTTTCAGGCATGTGCCGCAGGTGGCTTGCCTGGAAGCGGGTTCGCGACCTAAGACACAGCAGGAACTGCGTGCGCAGTCTAGGCGCCGGACTCGGGACTCGCTCAGGTCTCATGCGCTACCACTCCACCGCTCCTACAACGGTTCGGGTAGGCATCATCAGCCGTAGGCGGCAGTTCTTGTTACGGGAGGCATGCCATCTCCCTGCGATTCAATATACACAGGGGCGGATAGGCCAGCAAGCTCGGCCTCTTCGTCCAGCGCTTGCCGAGAGAGCCTCGGCAGTCCTAGACTCTCTATCTTGGATGGGAGATGGCATGCCTCCCCTAAATGTCGCGACAGCGGCTGATGATGCCTGCAGCGGGAGTGTTCCCGGGCGAAAGCGAGCAGGTGGACTCATGCACCCCCATTTATCGGAATGGACCACGCAACTGACGCGGCGGCTGTTGCAGGGCGAGCACTTGACGCTGTGCGGTCCGCGTGGCAGCGGCAAGTCCACGGTGCTCTTGCAGGTGCAATCGCGGTTAGGAGCCGCCGCTATCCCCTGCGCATACTCGATTTCCACGGCGACTCTCGATGACATCACTCAGACCTTGGAGCGTGCCTACCCAGGGGTGGATACGCGTGAGGTCGGCCGTCGCACCGCCCGCTTTCGGCTGTGGAATGCCGCGGATCGCCGGGCGGGTGTACTGCTGCTCGATCACTTCCACTGCAACGGCAGCGCAATGGTGTCCTTCCTGCGGAGACTTCACGGCAAGATCGCGGGAGTGTTGACGGCAGTTGACGTCGACGATGAGAGAGAGCGCAACCGGATGCGACCGTGGCGCTATGGCGCGATGTCCGTGCGCATGCCACTGGCAACGGCGATGCAGCTTCGTCGTCTGCTGGACGAGCGGTGCAGGTGTCTCCGGTTGCCGCCATTCGAGGCGCAGGCCGCGCACAAGCTGGTCGAAGCGGCACGCGGCCGGCCAGGTTGGATCGTGATGTGCACTGACCTTGCGCGGGATTCCCGCTATTGGTGCAAGCACGGGCCCTTGGTGAGCGTGATGTGCGTTGATGCCGAAGCCGCCGTGCGCTACGAGGCGCTCGGCATGCTTCGCCCGATTTCGGCGGCCCACGTGGAAGAGTTCCAGCGCGGCAATGTTGCAGGGGCGCCCGCACCGTCGGACCGGGCACGCCGGTTCAGCGGCATCAGCAGTCGCCCGCGGTCGGTGGATCCGACGCATCGGGGTTGATCACTCCGAAGGACGCCGGTGTGTAGGCATAAAACAGGCGGATCTTCTCCTGATTCAGCAGGTCGAGAAGTTTCTGAGCTTCCTCCTGTGTCGCAATGAACTCCACTTCCACCGTGAGGTTGCCGGCGAGCTCGAAGAATCGCGCTTCGCGTAATACGTGGTGCCGGCCGAAGCCCGCCATCGCCGTGAACGCAGAGCCGCCGCGCATACCGAGCTTGTTGCCGTGTTCGAGCAGCCATTCCCACACGAGCCGGCCGTGATGGCGATGATTTTCGTGAACGTAGAAGCGAAAGAATGACCCTTGCATTGCGGGGCGGCCTCTCGGTCGTTGGGCATCGCGGCTTCTTCAGCGTGAGTCACGCCGCAGAAGGTATCTGCTGTTGCCAGTCGCTCTGCCTGGCCCTCGAATTGTACCCTGGCTGCGAAGTCAAGAGCACCTGGATTGCAGTTACATCTCGAGGCCGGCCGGCGATATCTGTGCCGCAGGGGATTTATGAGTTCCCGTGACGGCAACCGGCAGCCTCGGCGGCGGTGCATCGGATCAATCCTCCATTGGCAGCGGGCGCGACTTGTGAGCGGGATCCGCGGCAACATTGGTGAAGGCGACCCGCGTGACCTTGCAATATTCCTCGCCCTCGCGAGGGCGACGCCACGCGCCAATGACGATGCGCATCGAACGAGCAAGCTCCCGCTCTGACCGGCGAAGAGATTGACCTTGTCATCGGCCAATACTCGCTGCAGAACGCTCGCGCGGTCGGCGATCGTAGCCGCTCGTCCCTTCGCGCGGCGCGACACGTGTACCGCCTTTTGCCTCATCCCGCGACTCCTCGTTTGCGATTGAAGCTGCGCGATCACTCGTTCGTGCAAGTAATAGGCGGCGCTCGGAACGAGAGCTAAGCCGGAGAAGGCACGCTCGATCAGGTCCAAGTGCACGCGTGCAGAATCCGTCGGCGTTTCGAGTGATGCACCGCTCAGAGAGTCGAAGACGTGTGCGTCGACGCGACGGGGTGGGTCGCCGCGACGACCAGAGGGTTGCAGCGTGCCTTCAAGTGCCCAGCCGAGCTACGTCAAGCGCCGGGGTGCGCAGCTGCACGCAGAGCCGAACTGCCCCATGAAATAGCGTCTCTGCGTCACCGCGAAGAGCGAGTGAGCGCGATCTCCGCCGCGCGCAGGGGCCGCATCTCCGCAGTGAACGGCGAGCCGAACCGCGCCGATGCGCCCCCGTCTCATTGATGCCGAACGGAATTCACACGCAGGCGCTTGCCGTTCGTGCGGCATATCCGTATATTTCACACGAGGGAGATGGCATTCCTCCCGCCAAAAAAACCGCCGGCAACCGGCTGATGATGCCTATCAGATGTCGTCTCCCATAGAGTTACGTGGGAGACACTTTGGAGGTATGCCGATGCCGGAACTGTCTCAAATCCGATGTCACCCTTGTGTCGTCCTCCCGGGCGATGGGATTGACGCAAAGGCTGCGAGGCTTCGTACTGCTCGGATGAAGGCGTCCCGCCTTCCGCGGGAGCGAAGCGCATGACCCCTTACCGGTCCCGCACGACGATTTGCAGCCGCAATATGGCGGGCGCCCATTGGTTGTCGTACGCCACGGGTATGAACGATGAGGATTTCGGCAAGCCGGTCATTGGGATTTCGAATTCATGCAATCAATTCGTGGCCGATCACGTGCATTCGCGAGACGTCGGCGGACGGTTCATCGCACAGGAAATCACTGAGGCGGACGGTGTGGCGTGGGAGTTCAACACCATAGCAGTGCACGATGGAATTACTATGGGGCAAGACAGTGCTTTACAGCCTGCCCTCGCGAGACCTGATCGCCGATTCGGTCGAATACATGGTCAACGCCCACTGCGCGGATGCGCTGGTGTGCGTTTCCAATTGCGATTAGATGTGTGTGCCGAGATGAAGTTCTGGTGGCGACGGGACCGGCGGCTCGCGAATCGCTGTGATAACGGATGATGGCTTCCGCTTTTGCCCGGCTTTTCATGTGGAGGACACCGTCGCTGTGTCAAATTCGGCCATCAGTTTAGATGCCCGCGGTGACACTGTTCCTGACGGCACCGCGCCGCCGTCCCGCGCCCGGCTGCTGCCTCGCCTGGATATCCGGGAGGTTACCGCAATCTTCGCCGGTGGCGCGATCGGGACGCTGCTTCGAGCCTGGTTGGCGGTGGCTTTCCCGCACTCGCCGACCAGCTGGCCGTGGCCCACGTTCGTGGTCAACATCGTAGCTGCGTTCCTGCTAGGCTATTTTGTGACTCGGCTGCAAGAGCGGTTGCCTTTGTCGAGCTATCGACGGCCCCTGCTCGGTACCGGCCTTTGCGGCGGGTTGTCGACTTTCTCGACGATGCAGGTCGAGTTGTTGAAAATGATCGATGCACGCGCGTATGTTCTGGCGGATCTCTACGCGGCGGCGAGCATCGTCTGCGGGTTCGCTGCCATTTATGTCGCGACGGCGGTGTCGCGAAGGGTTTGGGTGGGCGCGTGACGGTGCTGGTCTGGGTGGGCGTGGTGCTCATCGGCGGTGCGGGATCAGTGCTGCGCTTTGTGGTCGACGGTGTGGTGGCGTCGCGTCGGAAGCGAGACTTCCCCTACGGAACGATGGTCATCAACATCAGCGGCGCGCTCGTCCTTGGCCTCTTGACGGGCTTGGCGCTCAGTGGACGGGCGTCGCTCCTCGCTGGCACCGCTGCGGTCGGGTCCTATACGACTTTCTCGACATGGATGTTTGAATCAGAGCGGCTCGCCGAAGAGCGCCGGTCCTGGACCGCTGCGGTGAACGTAGTACTCAGTCTCGTTCTCGGCGTCGCGGCAGCGGCCGTCGGGAGGGTGATCGGAGCTGATTTGTGAACGAGGACTGCCTCAAACTGACGTGCTATTTTGGCGAACGCCACCGCAGCGCCGGCCGGTTTGTCGCGGATCGCCTATTGGACATCTACGGTCGCAACGAGATTGCCTCGAGCATCATGCTGCGCGGTGTGGAGGGGTTCGGGCTGAAGCATCATTTGCGCAGCGATAGTTCGCTGACGCTGTCGGAGGATCTGCCCGCGGTCGCGATTGCCGTGGATTCGCGAGCGCGCATCGAATCAATCCTCGACGAAGTCGCCGGCATCGAGAACGTCGGCCTGGTGACGCTAGAGCGGGCGCGACTGATACAAGGTGACATCGGGCCGATTTCACTGCCAGAGAGTCTGCACGAAGCAACCAAGCTGACCGTTTACCTCGGGCGTCAAGAACGCACCTACCGGGTACCGGCCTACGTTGGCGTGTGCGAGCTGCTGCACCGTCGAGGCATCGCCGGAGCCACGGTGCTGCTCGGGGTCGATGGCACGCGCCACGGCCAGCGTGAACGCGCCCAGTTTTTCGGCCGCAACGCCGAGGTGCCGATGATGGTCATGGCGATTGGCTCAGGCCCCAGCATCACCCGAGTCTTGCCCGAATTGGGTGCGCTGCTGCGCACTCCACTGATCAGCCTGGAGCGGGTGCGTATCTGCAAGCGCGACGGGGAGCTGCTGGAGCGGCCGCACGAGCTGCCCGGAACCGACCAACACGGAATGGCGTTGTGGCAGAAGCTGAGCATCATCACCTCGGCGGCGGCCCAGCACGGAGGACAGCCGGTCTACCGTGCGATCACCCGGCAGCTTCGTGCGACCGTATCAAGCGGTACGACAAGCCTTCGCGGGATTTGGGGCTTTCACGGCGATCACGCTCCACAT
>JAKAFQ010000129.1 GCA_021817875.1 Pseudomonadota bacterium | reverse complement strand
CCCGATGCGCTGCACTTCGGCGATGACCTGCAGAGTGAGTGTGGTCTTGCCCGAGGACTCCGGCCCGAAAATCTCCACCACCCTGCCGCGCGGCAACCCGCCCACACCGAGGGCGATGTCGAGGCCGAGCGACCCGGTCGATACGGCTTCGACGTCGAACGCGGCCACCGCGTCACCCAGGCGCATGACCGAGCCCTTGCCGAACTGCTTTTCGATCTGACCCAATGCGGCGGCGAGCGCCTTCTTGCGATTGTCTTCCATCTGGCTGTCCCGGGGTGGTGGTATGGGAAAGAGGTTGCGCGGAATTATCCCATAAAGCCGCGCCCCGCAGCAGCCCGCAAATCTGCGTGTGAACTGTTATTTCACCGCGGTCAGGCCGGTCGCGATGCGAGGGGCGCGCTCTTACAGTGCAAAGCTCTCGACAACACTGTATACGGGACCCGATTCGAGCGTGCGGCTCTCGACGAGGACAAAGGTGCCGAAGCGCCAAACCACAGGCTGCATCCGCAGGGAGCTTGCATGCATCACTTTGCGTGCCACAGTGACATGCGGACGGAAGGGCTTGATGTCCGGTGAAAAACCGGCGGCACTGAGTTGCTCCACGAGCCCCTGCGCCAGCGTCCCTGCGGGGCCGGACGGCTCGCCTGGCAGGACACAGAGCAGCTGCGGCCCTGGCCAGTGTTCCAGGCGCTCGAGCCGCACCTCGATCGTCCCCGGACAGCGCCTGCCCGCTGCGCGTCCCGCTTCGACCAGTTGCGCCAGTCGACTCTCCGGCACCGAGCCGAGGAAAGCCAGAGTGAGGTGCAGGTTGACAGATGGCACGGGGCGGCCGCCGCTGCCCCGGACGTCCTTGCGGCAGGCGTGGACCAGGGCCGCGCGCATGGCCTCATCGGGCCAGAGCGCGAAGAACAGCCGGCGGCTTGCGCCAGCGACAGCGAGCATCCGCCGCACCAGCTCCAGGGCATGCGCCACGGACTGGCGGCGCACCTGCTCGCGGTCGCCCTCGAAGCGGCGCATCTCGCAGTGCACGTCCCGCTGCGGCACGGCCAGAGCGAACCACACCGTGCCGACAGGTTTCTCCGGCGTCCCTCCCTCGGGACCGGCAATGCCGCTGACGGCCACCGCCACCTCGGCACCGCAGATCCGTGAGGCACCCGCGGCCATCTGCTTCACGGTGGCCTCGCTCACCGCTCCGTGCTCCACGAGCGTGCGCGCCGACACGCCGAGGTCGCGCTGCTTCGCCGCGTTGGAATACGTCACGTAGCCGCACTCGAACCACTGAGAGCTGCCGGGCACATCGGTGAGCGCCTTGGCGATCCAGCCGGCCGTGCAGGACTCGGCGCTCGCCAGGCGCCATCCGGCCGCGCGCAGAGCCTGCCCGACCCGCGCGGCGAGTTGATACAGATCCCGGTCGCTCATGGACGGCATCGACGGCAGTCTAGCAAGGTCCCGAAGGGAGGATCGGGCACGGTGAAGACGCCGCGGCACAGGCGGTGGGTGAAAATCCGCCGGAAATCCGGACACCGGCTGCGACTCCAGCGCACGTGCTCGCGACTCGGGACCTGTTCAGGGGCGAGACCGGCCGGCCCGGGCGGGCACTCGGGTAGCAGCGTGATTTGCCCGAATCCATCGGCTCGGCAATACTGTACCGCGACCTGGCCGAACGTCCTGCGCCACCAAAAAGCTTTGGAAAACAAATCCATAGATCATACGCCCGTGATGCAGCAGTACCTGCGCATCAAGAGCCGCCACCCCGACGTGCTGCTCTTTTACCGGATGGGCGATTTCTACGAGCTGTTTTACGAGGACGCGCGGCGCGCCGCGGCGCTGCTCGACATCACGCTCACCTCTCGCGGCCAGTCCGCGGGTCAGCCGATTCCCATGGCAGGGGTGCCCGTGCACAGCGCGGAGAGCTACCTCGCACGCCTGGTGCGCAGGGGCGAGAGCGTCGCCATCTGCGAGCAGCTGGGTGATCCGGCCCGTTCCAAGGGACCGGTGGAACGGGAAGTGGTCCGCATCGTGACGCCGGGAACCGTGACCGATGCGGCGCTGCTCGATGAACGTCAGGACACGCTGGTGGCCGCGGTGGCGAGCGAGGGGGAGCACTTCGGACTCGCCTGGCTCGACCTCGCCGCAGGCCGGTTCACCGTGCTCGAGGAGCGCGGCGGGGTTGCGCTCGCCGCCGAGCTCGAGCGGCTGAAGCCCGCGGAGTTGCTGGTCGCCGAAGGCGCTTCCCTGCAAGAGCCGCGGCGCGGCACCGCGCTGCGCACCCGCCCGCCCTGGCATTTCGAGCTCGCCAGCGCCTCACGGCTGCTGACCGATCAGCTCGGGACGCTCGACCTGAAGGGATTCGGCGCCGACGAACTGCCGCTGGCGATCTGCGCGGCCGGCGCCTTGCTGCAGTACGTGCGCGATACCCAGAAGACCGCCCTGCCGCACATCCGTGGCCTCAGCGTCGAGGAGCGATCAGACGCCCTGGTGATCGACGCCGCCACCCGACGCAACCTCGAGCTCGATGAAAGCCTGAGCAGCCGCACCGACGCCACGCTGTTTGCCCTGCTCGACCAGTGCGTCACCGCCATGGGCTCGCGCCAGCTGCGCCGCTGGCTCAATCGGCCGCTGACCGGCCAGGACGTGCTGCGACAACGCTACCAGGCTCTAGCGAGTCTCATCGAAGCACGCCGCTTCGAGGCCCTGCGCGAGCAGTTGCACACCATAGGGGATATCGAGCGCATCCTCTCGCGCGTGGCGCTGCGCTCGGCGCGGCCGCGCGACCTGACTCAGCTGCGCAGCTCGCTCTCGGGCCTGCCGGCTCTGAAAGCGGCGCTCGCGTCGATCGATTCTCCGTTGATCGCCGCGCTCGGTACGCGTATCGGCGAGCACCGCGATGTGGTGGATCTGCTGCACCGGACCATCGCCGAAGAGCCCGCCACGTTCCTGCGCGACGGCGGCGTGATCGCCCCGGGTTGCGATCCGGACCTCGACGAGTTGCGCCAGATCGCGAGCCACACCGACGCATTCCTGCTCGATCTCGAGCGGCGCGAGCGCGAGCGCACCGGCATCGCTGGACTGAAGCTCGGTTACAACCGCGTGCAGGGCTTTTTCATCGAGATATCGCGCAAGGACGCCGAGCGCGCGCCGAAAGACTACCTGCGTCGACAGACGGTCAAATCCGCCGAGCGATTCATCACGGCCGAGCTGAAGAGCTTCGAGGATCGGGTACTCGGTGCGCGCGAGCGCTCACTCGCGCGCGAGAAGGAGCTCTACGAGGAGATCCTCACTCAGCTCATCGAGCGCATCGGCCCGCTGCAGTCCACCGCCGGCGCATTGTCCGAGCTCGACGCGCTCGGCGCGCTGGCCGAGCGCGCCTGCACACAGCAATGGAGCGAGCCTCGGCTGGTCACCGACCCGGTGCTCGACATCACCGCCGGCCGGCATCCGGTGGTCGAGCGCTTCGCCACGGACGCCTTCGTACCGAACGACCTCAGACTCGATGCCGAGCGGCGCATGCTGGTCATCACCGGTCCCAACATGGGGGGAAAATCGACCTACATGCGCCAGACCGCCATCATCGTCATCCTGGCCCACCTCGGCAGCTTCGTGCCTGCCGAGCGCGCTTCGATCGGACCCATCGACCGCATCTTCACCCGCATCGGCGCCGCCGACGACCTGGCGGGCGGACGCTCCACTTTCATGGTGGAGATGACCGAAGCGGCCAACATCCTCAACAATGCGACCGCACGCAGCCTCATTCTGATGGACGAGATCGGCCGCGGCACCAGCACCTTCGACGGCCTGTCGCTCGCCTGGGCGATGGCGCAGCACATCGCCGCGCGGCTGAAGTCCTTCACGCTCTTCGCCACGCACTACTTCGAGCTGACCACCCTGGCGACGGAAGTCGATGGGTGCGCCAATGTGCACCTGGACGCCACGGAGCACGCGGATGGCATCGTATTCCTGCACGCGGTGAAGGAAGGCCCCGCCAACCGCAGCTACGGGCTGCAGGTGGCGCAGCTCGCCGGTGTCCCCCCGGAGGTCATCGGACAGGCACGGCGCTACCTCGAAACCCTGGAGTCCCAACGAGACCAGCGCGAGAGCGCCGATGGCGCCGCGCACGGCGGGCATGCCCAGAAGGAGCTGCCGCTGTTCGCCGCTCCGGCGGCGCCTGCACCCGACCCGCTGCGCGAGGCGCTTGCCTGCCTCGACCCCGACGAACTCACCCCCAAGGCGGCGCTCGAGGCCCTGTACCGGCTGAGACGGCTGCTCAACTGATGACAGACTGACAGGGCGGAGTGGCAGATGACTCCCCTGGTGCGCAACGCCTCGGCCTCGGACCTGCCGGCGATCCGCGACCTGCTCGAGCACAATGGCCTGCCGACGGGCGACCTCGCCGCCTCTGGGACGCGATTCACCCTCGCGTGTGAGGGCGGTCGGGTCATCGGCGCGGGCGCGCTCGAGCGCTTCGGCACGGCCGCGCTGTTGCGCTCGGTGGTGGTGGATCCGGCGCGCCGAGGCCGGGGACTGGGCCGGCAGATCGTCAAAGCACTCGAGCTGCAGGCGCGCGCCGCCGGCATCACCCACCTGGTGCTGCTCACCCAGACGGCACGGCATTTTTTCGAGGTCCAGGACTACCATCCGGTGGATCGCGCACAGGTCCCGAAGGCTGTGCAGAGGAGCGCGCAGTTCCGCCGCCTCTGTCCGGCCTCGGCCGGGTGCCTGATGAAAATCCTGCGCTGAGGCAGCGCCGGAGGGCGAGCGAGCGCCATGTTGCCTCGCAGCGTCCTGACGGAGGACGATCCCTTCGACGCAGAACTCGCCACAGGGTGGCTCGCGCCGGGGAAACCCGCACCGGCACCTGCTCCGATGGTCCGGACTCACCTGAGCGAAAAACGCCCTTCCCTCAGGAACCACGCCGTCTCGCGCGCCACGCGCGCCGAGACCAGCATACCCAGATGACTGACGGGAATCACGATGTGGTCGGTCGCGCCGGGAAGCCGCGTTTCGCTCACCGCCACGGTGCCGTCGCTGTCCTCCTCGAACCCGGCGAGGAACTGCCCGAATCCGAACGAGTACGAACCGGCGATGATTCCGAGCGGCCGCTCCGAGCGCCAGCGGCGCTCCCGCGGCCGCAGCAGCTCCTCGGCCACCGACCGGCCCATCAGCGCGGTCATGAAGCGCGAATGGCTCGCCTCGACCGCCGCACGGCTCGCCACGCAGGGCGAACCGAGAAACACCACGCGGCCGGGAGACTGTCGGGGGAAACGCTCGAAGAACCGGTAGATGACCAGGCCGCCGAGGCTGTGGCCGACGAAATGCACCGTCGGCGGATCGATCTCGCGTACGAACTCCTCGAGCCGCGCGCTGATCTCCTCCATCCCATGCGTCACGGCAGAATAGCCGAACGCGTGCACCTCACAATCGAGATCGCGTGAAAGCCGGTGACGCAGCAGCAGCCCCTCACCGCCGGACATCCACAGGCCGTGGACGTATATGACGTGTTGCCTGGCGCTCATCCATTACACGGTCTTGCTACCGTGAAGCCCGGATCGTCACGTCTTGGGCGCGGTGCGCACCCGGATGTGCAGCTCGCGCAGCTGCGCCTCGCTCACCTCGGTCGGCGCATCCGTGAGCGGATCGGCCGCGGTCTGGGTCTTGGGGAAGGCGATGACCTCGCGGATGCTGTCGGCCCCCGCCATGAGCATGGCGAGCCGGTCGAGCCCGAAGGCGATCCCCCCGTGCGGGGGCGCGCCGAACTTCAGCGCATCCAGCAGGAAGCCGAATTTGTTGCGCGCCTCCTCCGGCCCGATGCCGAGCAGATCGAACACGGTCGATTGCATGTCCTGGCGATGGATGCGCACCGAGCCGCCACCGATCTCCGAGCCGTTGAGCACCATGTCATAGGCCTTGGCGAGCGCCCTGCCCGGATCGGCGCGCAGCGCCGCCGGATCGTCGAGTTTGGGCGAAGTGAAGGGGTGATGCATGGCGACCCAGCGCCGCTCCTCGGCGTCCCACTCGAACATCGGGAAATCGACCACCCACAGCGGCCGCCAGCCGTCCTCAACCAGGCCCTGGTCCTGAGCGATTTTCACGCGCAGCGCGCCGAGGGCATCGCTCACCACTTTCGCCGAATCGGCGCCGAAGAAGATGAGATCGTTGTCGGCGGCGCCCGTGCGCTCGAGGATACCGGCCACCGCGGCATCGCTCAGGAACTTGACGACCGGCGACTGCAGACCGTCCCGCCCGCGGGCACGCTCGTTGACCTTGATGTAGGCAAGCCCCTTGGCCGCGAAGCGCGCCACGTACGCGGTATAGGCATCGATCTGCGAACGGGGCATGCCGGCGCCGCCCGGAACACGCAGCGCCGCCACGCGTCCCTGGGGATCGTTCGCCGGACCGGAGAACACCTTGAAGTCGCACTCCCGGACCAGGTCGGCGACATCGGTGAGCTCGAGCGCGATGCGCAGGTCCGGCTTGTCCGAGCCGTAGCGGCGCATCGCATCGGCGAAGCTCATGCGGGGGATCGGATCGGGCAGCGACTCTCCGAGCACTTCGCGGAAGAAATGCCGCACCAGCCCCTCCATCAGCTGCATGATCTCTTCCTGTGTCAGGAAGGAGGTCTCGATGTCGAGCTGAGTGAACTCCGGCTGGCGATCGGCGCGCAGGTCCTCGTCGCGGAAACACCGCACGATCTGGTAGTAGCGGTCGAAGCCGGCCACCATGAGCAGCTGTTTGAAGATCTGGGGCGATTGCGGCAGTGCGAAGAACTTGCCCGGATGGGTCCGGCTCGGCACGAGGTAGTCGCGCGCGCCCTCGGGGGTCGCCTTGGTGAGCATCGGCGTCTCGAGGTCGATGAAGCCGTTCTCATCGAGGTAGGCGCGCATGGCGCGGGTGATGCGGTGCCGCAGACGCAGCCGCCGGCTCATCACCTCACGACGCAGGTCGAGGTACCGGTAGCGCAGACGCACTTCCTCGCCCACGGTCTCGTCGAGCTGAAAAGGCAGCGGCTCGGAACGGTTGAGCAGCTCGAGCTCACCGGCCAGCACCTCCACCCGGCCCGATGCGAGGTGGGAATTGACGGTACCGGCAGGACGCTCCCGCACCCGTCCCTTGACGCGAACGACGAACTCGTTGCGCAACCGCTCGGCATCCCTGAAAAGCTCCGGCGTGTCCGGATCGAACACGACCTGCAGCAGTCCTTCGCGGTCGCGCAGGTCGATGAAGATGATCCCGCCATGGTCGCGCCGCCGGTGCACCCAGCCGGCCACCTCGACCGTCCGTCCGATGAGCCGCTCGTCGACCTGTCCGCAGTAATGTGAACGCATAAGGGGCGCGATGGTACGAAGCCCGGGCGGGCCCCGCAACTTTGCGCGCCAGGGCGCTCGCCATACCGGGCCCGATCAGGTGATCTTCAGCACCGCCGCGCCCTGCACGGTGCCCTGCCGCAGGCTCTCCAGGGCGGCGTTGGCCTCGCTCAGGGGGAAGCTCTGCGCGGTGGCGCGCAGCCCCAGCCGCACGGCCCGCTGCATGAACTGTTCGCCGTCGGCCCGGGTGAGATGGGCCACGGACTGCACCGAGCGCTCGCCCCAGAGCCGCGCATACGGGAACGCCGGAATATCGCTCATGTGGATTCCGGCGCACACCACCCGGCCGCCCCGTCGCACCGCCGAGAGCGCAATGGGCACCAGCGCGCCGACCGGCGCAAAAATGATCGCCGCATCGAGCGGCTCGGGCGGCGGCTGATCCGATGCGCCCGCCCAGAGGGCACCGAGCTGCCGTGCGAACGCCTGGCTGTGCTCGTCGCCCGAGCGCGTGAAAGCGAACACCCGGCGGCCTTCGGCATGCGCCACCTGCGCCAGCAGGTGGGCGGCCGCACCGAAACCGTACAGTCCGAGATTCGCCGCCGCACCGGCCATGCGATACGCCCGGTACCCGATCAGGCCGGCGCACAGCAGCGGGGCAAGCTCGACGGCGGGGGCATCGACGGGCAGCCGCAGGCAATAGCGTGCGTCGGCGATCACCTGCTCGGCATAGCCCCCGTCGAGGGTATAGCCGGTGAAGCGGGCGTGCTCGCACAGGTTCTCCCGCCCCTCGAGGCAGTAGCGGCAGGCGCCGCAGGTGTGTCCCAGCCAGGGCACTCCCACCCGCTCCCCCACGCGACAGCCGCTGACGGCCGTGCCCATCTCGACGATCGTGCCGACGATCTCGTGACCCGGGGTGAGCGGATAAGGGGCCCCGGGAAGCTCACCGTCGAAAAGGTGCAGATCCGTGCGGCACACTCCGCAGGCTTCAACGGCGATGCGGACCTGGTGCGGACCGGGATGGCCCGGCGGCAGATCCTCGGGCCGCAACGGCCCACCGGCTGCCTGCAAACGCATGGCTCTCATACGCCGGCGCCCGCGTTCCAGACAGGATCCCGCGCCGCGCAGTCCGGCGCCATCTCAGGTCCCGGCACCCGGCTCAGGAGGATTCTCCTTGGGTTTGGGCATCTTGGGCTCCGGCACGTGGGGAGCCACCACCCCGCAGGTGATGATCATCCTCATGGCGGCATCGACACTCATCTCGAGCTCGATGAGCTGGCGCCGCGGAACGATGACGAGCACCCCGGCGGTGGCATTCAGCGCGGCCGAAATATACACGGCCGCATGCGGCTCGCCGGTCCTTGCCGAGATCTCCGGCACATCCTCGGCGGTCAGAAACCCCAGGCTCCACACCCCGGCACGCGGATACTCGACCATGACCACCTTGCGGAAGGCGCTCGACTGCGAAAAGACGCTCTCCGCGAAACTTTTCACACCGCCGTACACCGCGCCCACGATCGGGATGTGGTGCAGCACCTCCTCGCCCCACACCAGCAGACGCCGCCCGATCAGGTTGGTGACCATCACGCCGGTCAGGAACAGCACGGTCAGCATCAACAGCAACCCCAGCGCCGGCATCAGGTAGGTGATCCAGCCCTGGGGGTGATAGCCGGGCAGCAGCAGCAGCAGAATGCCGTCCAGCAGGCGCGCCAGGAAGGTCGCCACCCACAGCGTGACGCCGATCGGCAGCCACACCAGCACGCCGGCCACCAGAATGCGCCGCAGCAGCGAACGCTTGTTCTTCGGACCGGTCTGCACCGGCAGGGCCGTTACCGGGACGTTCAAGCGCTCACCGCTTCGAGCGGGCCTTGGCTGCCCCTTTGGCCGTGCTCGCTTTGCTGCGTGGACGCGCAGCGGTACGAGCACCCGATCCGGCACTCTTGCGCGCCACCGGCGCGGCACGGCGCTTGCCCGGCGCGGGGCTGACCGAAGGCGCCTTCGGCTCGGGCTTGGCTTCAGCGGTCTTCACGGCGCTCTCCGCGGCCTTGGCCGGGCTCTTGTCGCCCTCGGCGCTCGCGGCGGGCTTGCTCTCTTCCCGCTCGGCAGCCGCGATATTGCGTTTGTTTTCCTGGTCGGACTTGAAGTCCGTCTCGTACCAGCCGCTGCCCTTGAGACGG